>JADHLU010000010.1 GCA_016780435.1 Flavobacteriaceae bacterium | reverse complement strand
CAATCAACTAAAACTATTAACTCAAAAATTATGAATCTTAAACACGATTTGAATTTGAAAACGCGAAAGCAATTGCGCTCGGCATTTCAGTCGGTATGCTTTACGCTTTTGTTGGGTCTAGGAACGCAGATGTCTTTTGCATTTGCTACGGCCCCATCGATGGAGGCCACGAGCTTCATGGATCAGACGACTGTCACAGGTACAGTTACTGATTCGAACGGAGTGCCACTTCCTGGCGCCAATGTCATTGAAAAAGGAACCACTAACGGGGTTCAAACTGATTTCGATGGAAACTATGCCCTCAACGTTCAGCCAGGCGCAGTTCTTGTAATTAGCTACATCGGGTTCACTTCAACAGAAATTACTGTTGGCAGCAACTCGGTAATTGATGTAGTTCTTCAAGAAGACGCCCAAGCGCTAGATGAGGTTATTGTAACAGGTTATGGTACTCAGTCTAAAAGAGAAATCACTGGTGCGGTTACCACTGTAGACGCTGAAGAGCTTCTTTCGGTTCCTGCGACCACCTTCTCTCAACAACTTCAAGGTCGTGCTGCAGGGGTTACCATTATCAACGATGCAACTCCAGGTGGAGAGGCTACTGTTCGTATTCGTGGATTCGGTACAATTGGAAATAACAACCCACTTTACGTAATCGACGGTGTACCTTCACAGTCTCAAGGTAACTTGAACCCTAACGATATAGAAACCCTTCAGGTGTTGAAAGACGCCTCTGCTGCTTCTATCTACGGATCACGTGCGGCTAACGGGGTTATCATCATCACTACCAAGAGAGGTAAGGCCGGTGCTCCGAAAATTGAATACAATGGTTACTACGGATTTCAAACTGCTGCTGAAGACGTACAAGCGCTTAACTCACGTGAATTGGGAGAGTACCTATACCTAGCAGATTATTATGCTGGTAAGACTCCTTCACACGGTCAGTACGGATTCAGTGGGACTCCTGAGAACCCACAAATTACCATCCCTAATTACGTATTCCCTAGTGGGGCTTCTTCAGCAGACGAGTCATTATACTCATTGACTCCTAGTAATATTTATGCAATTACTCGCTCTGCCGATACCAATTGGTGGGAAGCAGTGACCCGAAGCAACGCTCCAATCACTAACCATCAAGTTCAGGCTAGTGGAGCTACTGAGAACTCTCAGTATGCCTTCACCTTAAATTACTTTTCTCAAGATGCCGTTTTGCAGCACGTTGGTTATGAGCGTGTTTCTATCCGATTAAACTCATCAACTAAGACCTTCGGAGGTAAATTAGAGATAGGAGAAAACTTTACGGTTTCTTTAGACAACAGAAAAGGTGGGTTCTCGAATGATGGCGAACAAAATGCTATCTCAGGATCTTATAAGCACCACCCACTTCTTCCTGTATACGATATCGCTGGTAACTTTGCTGGATCTCGTGGTCTGAACTTGGGTAACAACTACAACCCATATGCAAGCCTATACAGAGAACAAGACAACAGAAGTAAGCGTATTCGTCTATTTGGTAATGCTTACGTAAAGGCAAAAATCTTTGATTTGCTTGATGTTCAGTCAAGTTTTGGTATTGATATGTTTGCTCGTAGAGGTCTTTATATTGGTCGTCCACAACCAGAATACGTTGAGGGTAACTTTATCAATAGTTCATCTTCTTTATTTCAAGAAGGCTATCAGTGGACCTTTACCAATACTGTATCTTATAGCGAGACCTTTAATGATGTGCACAATGTTGATGCCTACATCGGGGTTGAAGCTATTGAAGGTTTCGGTCAAGAATTTGGTGCTGGAAGACAGCGTTTCCCATTCGAAACTACTGATATCATCAGCTACCTAAGTGCAGGTAACGTAGGTACCTCTTCGAATTACGGTTCTACACAGAGAGACTTCTCTCTATGGTCGCAATTTGCCAAGGTTAACTACGGTTATGAAGACAGATATCTCGTTCAAGCAATTGTTCGTAATGACGCCTCTTCAAGATTCAATTCTGCTTCTAACAGCGCCTTCTTCCCTGCATTCTCTTTAGGATGGAGAATCTCTGACGAGAGCTTCATGGAAGGAGCTTCATTTATCGATGACTTAAAACTACGTTACGGTTGGGGTCAGACGGGTAACCAAGAGATCGGGGACTACAATGCGTATACTCAGTTTACTGCTGGTGCATTCCAGGCTTCTTACCCTATTGACGGAAGCAGCGGAGCTAACACTCCAGGTTTTGCCACCTCTCAATTAGGTAACCCTAATGCACGCTGGGAAACTACTACCTCAAACAACATTGGTTTTGATGCTTACATGCTAGACTCTAGATTAAGCCTTGAATTTGACCTTTGGAATAGAACTACTTCGGATCTATTATTGAATGTTCCAATTCCTTACTCTGCTGGTGATGCGGGTGCCCCTGCAATTAATGTCGGTGAGATGTACAATGAGGGTCTTGATGTAAACCTAAACTGGTCTGATCAAATAGGTGACTTTGGTTACTCTATTGGAGGTAACTTCTCTACCTACAGAAATGAGATCATTAAGTTGGATGATGGAGGAACTCCAATTTTCGGACAATCTCGTCGTGTTCCTTCGTTGACCATTACAGAGGTGGGATCACCGATCTCTATGTTCTATGGTTTCGAAGTAGAAGGTATTTTCCAATCTCAGGCTGAGGCTGATGCATGGGCAGATTATCCTGGATATAACGCTCCAGGTAAATTCAAGTTTGCTGATACTAATGGCGACGGGCAAATCAGTGATGCTGACCGTACTCAAATCGGTAATCCTCACCCAGATTTCGTATACGGTATTAACTTAAATCTTAGCTATAAAAACCTAGCCTTGAATATCTTCGGTAACGGTTCTGTTGGCAACGATATCTTTAACTACGTGCGTTACTTTGCTGATTTTAACACTTTCCAAGGTAACCGTTCTAAGCGTGCGCTTTACGAAGCATGGCAGCCAAGCAATCCATCTGCTCCTAGAAGCCAGTGGACTGCCGCTAATCCAAATGCAACAACTCCAATCATGGATGCAAACGATCAGGTTAGTTCTAGACCATCTTCATACCTAGTAGAAGACGGTTCTTACTTCAGATTGCGTAACGTGCAACTTACGTACAGCTTTGGTGACGCTATCAAAAATGCTCTTGGAGTTTCAGGAGGTCAGATTTATGTGCAAGGACAAAACTTGTTAACGATAACCGATTATTCTGGTGCTAACCCTGAAATTCAAACAGGAGCGGATACTACTTTAGGTTATGATGGTGGATTTATGCCCGTATCTAAGGCTGTAATACTTGGATTAAATCTTAATCTATATTAATTTTACACAAAAAGCTATATCAAAATGAAAAAATTAATCACTTACATCACGGCAATTGCAGGAGTTACTCTTCTATCAGTTGCTTGTTCAGATGAGTTCTTATTAAAAGAACCTAAGGGACAGATTACCTCAGCGGCGCTTAATAACTCTGCCGGTATTGAAGGTAAATTGGTTGCTGCCTATCGATCGATATCTGGATCGGGTATGAATGGCGGTGGTACATGGTTTTATGATATACACAACTGGATTTTTGGTGGTATTGCCTCTGACGATGCCATAAAAGGTACAGATGCTGGTGACCAGCCAGAACAATCGTTTATTGAGGTTTATGACTTCACTACGTTTAATGTTCACATACGAGACAAGTGGAGATCTGTATACTGGGGGATCGCTAGAGCCAATGACATTCTATTATCTCTTGAGAATGTTGAGGGAATTTCAGCTTCTAGGGCAGCTCAAATTGCTGCTGAGGCTAGATTTATCCGTGGTTTTGCTGCCTTTGAAGGTCAAAAGCACTTTAGAGAACCTGCTTATCTTGACGAAACTCAGTTTGATCCTAATGATACCGAAAGTACTAAAGTGCCTAACGGTGGACAGATATGGGACAAGGTAATTGCTGATTTTGCTGCTGCTGCTTCAGCCTTGCCCGAAACTCAATCTGAAGTAGGTCGCGCCACTAAGTGGGCTGCATTGGCTTTCCAAGCTAAAGCAATGATCTATAAAGGAGATTATGCGGGTGCACTTCCAATTCTGAAGAACATTGTTGACAATGGTGGTTTTGAATTGACTCCAAAGTTTGAAGATAACTTCTTAGTTGCAACGCGTAACAATTCAGAATCGATCTTTGAAATTCAATTCTCAGCGTCAAGTTCTGATGATACAAATACCAACAGAGGAATTGGTCTGGCTCACCCATACATAGCTCCATGGGGATGCTGTGGATTCTACCAAGCCCCACAAGATTTGGTAGATTTCTTCCAAACAGATGCTAATGGTTTGCCACTTCTTGACGAATCATGGAAAACTAATCATATTACAAACCCTACTGGTGCTGACATAGGTAAGCCAATTGGAGATCCGTCAGTAGACCCTCGTTTAGATCACACTCTTGGTCGTCCAGGTATTCTTTATAAGAATCACCATATTATGCAGGTTGATTACATTCGTGACCTTTCTTACGCTGGTCCATACTTCTCTAAGAAGCACGTGGCTGAGCCAGAAGGTTTCGGAGTTGCTGGGTGGGGTAACCTAACGGCTAATAATTACCGTATCATGCGTCTTGGTCATGTCATCTTGTGGTATGCTGAGGCCCTAGTTGAAACCGGTAATTTAGAGGAGGCTCGTATGCAAATCAACAAACTTCGTGAGCGTGCCGCTAATCCTGAAGGCTTTGTTAAAAAGGCAGTTCAAGGTGCTACACGTACCGAGTTTACGGCTTTAGAAGAGCCTGCTGCGAACTATAATGTTAAGACCTACACTGAGCCCTGGACTAGTGCTACAGTTGCAAGAAGAGCTGTTCGTTATGAAACGCGCCTTGAGACTGCGATGGAAGGACACCGTTTCTTCGATCTTCAACGTTGGGGAGTTCAAGCTGAAGTGCTTAACGATTATGTTAGCAGAGAAAGCCAGTATAGAATTTACCTCCAAGGAAAGAGTTTTTCTTCACCTAAGAACGAATATTTCCCTATCCCAGATGAAGCGATTAACCGCTCATTTGTAGAAGGTGCTGCTACTCTTAGCCAAGATCCTAATTACTAGTAGTTAAGGGATTCTACATTAGAAAAGCCACGGTTCTCCGTGGCTTTTTTTATTTTTAATACCACCTATCCTTGTTTCTATATGCTGCGATTTAAGTTTGCCTGGTTTTTTCCGTTTATATCGGGCCTCGCGCTCATAACATCTTGTTCTGAAGATCCGACCTTGTTTAAGGCACTTTCATCTGAACAGACGGGTGTCGCGTTTGAAAACACCATTACCGAAACCGACACCTTTAATATTCTCACTGAAGAGTACATCTTTAATGGGGGCGGAGTGGCTGTAGCCGATTTCAACAAAGACGGCCTGCCTGATTTATTCTTTAGCGGCAATCAAGTGAATAATGCGCTTTACCTCAACGAGGGGGGGCTAAATTTTATTGATGTAAGTCAGGTCTCAGGTGTAACTTCTGTAGACCGATGGTTCACAGGCGTTATTGTATTGGATATTAATAACGATACTTGGCCAGATCTTTATGTTGCTGCAGGTATCGATGACGACCCCGTTAAGCGTCAGAATGCACTCTTTGTGCACAAGGGGCTTAACGATCAGGGTGTTCCTGTTTTTGAAGAGCAGGCCGAGGCCTATGGCATTGCTGACGGTCATAGCAGTATGTGGGCGGCTAGTCTAGACTACAATGCAGATGGGCTTTTAGACCTCTATGTGATCAATAATGAGCAAACGGGCATACTGCCCACTAACTACCGAGAAAAGGTATTAGACGGATCCGCCCAAAGCAACGATCGGCTTTACCGAAACAACGGAGACGGCAGCTTCACCGACGTGACCCTCGAGGCAGGAATTCGGTATGAAGGCTTCGGGCTGGGTGTAGTGGTTTCTGATATCAATTACGACGGATACGATGATATCTATGTCACCAATGACTATTTGTCTAATGATCTGCTTTATATCAATGATACAAAGGGTGGTTTTACCAATGAAATAGGCCACAGACTAAAGCATCAGAGTAAATTTTCGATGGGGGGCGATGTAAATGATCTCAATAATGACGGCCTTTTAGACATTTTAACAGTAGATATGCTGGCCGAATCTAATCAGCGTATGAAGACCACCGTTATGGGGGTTAACTATATCTCGGAGGTATATAATAAACGCTGGGGGTACGAGCCCCAGTACATGCGCAACATGTTGCATATCTCAAATGGTGCAAATTTACCCTTTAGCGAAGTAGGATTACTATCGGGCATTGCTCGAACAGATTGGAGCTGGTCGCCTTTAATGGCAGACATCGATAACGATGGAATGCGCGACCTGCTCATTACTAATGGCTTTCCGCGCGATGTTACTGATATGGATTTTAGTAACTATCGTTTGCAGAACGGTCAATACGCTAGGGTAGATATGATTCTGGATAGTGTTCCGGTTGTGAAAATTCCGAACTACGCCTATCGCAACTTGGGCAATCTTCAATTTGAAGATGTGGGAGAATCGTGGGGGCTCAATATCGCTTCTTTTTCTAACGGAGCGGTTTACAGCGACCTAGATCTAGACGGAGACCTAGACTACATAGTTAATAACATTAACGATCGCGCCTTTCTCTTTGAGAATAAAACAAACGAGATGCGGCCTGAGCATAACTATCTACAAATAGAGTTGAAGGGCCCAAAAGAGAATCATTTCGGAATTGGCGCCAAGGTGTGGGTGAAAACGCAGCAATCAGAACTCTATTCCGAACAGCGCCTGGGCAGAGGATACATGTCTTCGGTTGACCCCGTTTTACACTTTGGTCTGGGAGGCCTCGATGAGGTATTAGAGGTAGTTGTGATATGGCCAGACGGCAAATCAGAGCGCCTTCAGAATGTGCAGCCAGGTACGCGCATGCAACTAGATTACGATTCAGCCACAAACGACCCTTCTTTGGTGGATCAAATGCGGTCTAGGCACAAAGTAGAGCGTACCCTCTTCGAAGAAGTGTCTGAGCAAACCGGACTGATATACACCCACGAAGAGGCCGACATTATTGATTTTAGCGCGCAGCACTTGCTGCCCTATAAGCTTTCCCAAAATGGCCCCGTACTCAGCACGGCCGATTTTAACGGTGACGGTCTAGAAGATGTACTTGTTGGAAGTTCTGCGGGGTATAGCCCTGTGTTGTTTATTCAAAACGCTGATGGCCAATTCGAGCCCACACCGCTTTATGCCGATGAACGCTTATTGCCCTTTGAAGAGGCCAGTGTGATTGCTTTTGATTTGGAGAATGATGGAGATCTGGATCTTTTTATGGCTTCTGGAGGAGGCGACTACAAGGCCCCCAAAGCAGTGTTTGATCAGGTGCTTTTAATCAACGATGGTGCCGGAAACCTTACCCGATCTACTGACAAACTTCCCTTGCTCACCCTGAACGCGAGCACGGCTAAAGCAGTCGACTTTAATACTGATGGATTTACCGATATTTTCATTGGCGGAGGCGTCATTCCTGGGCAGTATCCGCGCCATTACGAAAGTGTGTTGCTTGAAAACAGAAATGGCAGACTGGTAGATGTTACCGACAGTATTTTTCCGGCCCTAAAAGAGCTGGGTTCTGTGAATGATGCGATGTGGTTCGATCTCAATAATGATGGCTACCTTGACCTCATTGTCGCCGGACACTATAAACCTATTGAAATTTTTCTGCATACAGCCGACGGATACGTGAGGCATAAAACGTCTATGGACGAGAAATTAGGCTGGTTCAATACCATTAAGGTGGGCGACTTTAATAACGATGGAAGACCCGATATTCTGGCCGGAAACTTAGGCCGAAACAATTTCTACCAGGCCTCCGCTGAAAGGCCTTTGAGTCTTTTGGCCAAAGATTTTGACGAGAACGGATCTATTGATCCAGTCTTATTCGCCTATTTTAAAGGCAAGGAGGGTCAATATGCGCAGTACCCTGTGGCCTTTTGGGGCGATGTCAATAAGCAAAGCCCACTGTTTAGAGGCAAGTTTAATTTCTATGCCGAATACGGTCAGGCCGACGCCCAGTCCCTGTTCACCGATGAGGAGAGAGCGGGCGCACTGCAATACACCATGAACTATGACCGATCTGTACTCTTTCTCAATACCGGAGACATTAATTTTGTAGCCAAAGAGCTGCCCATTGAGGCCCAATTTGCTCCGATTAACGATATCCTAATTGAAGACCTTAACAACGACGGAAATCTCGATGCCTTGGTGATCGGCAATAACTACGGAAACGAGGTGTTTATTGGGCATTTAGACGCCCTTAATGGATTGGTATTGCTCGGAGACGGATCCGGGCAGTTCAACGTGTTGCCTACAGCTAAAAGCGGATTTTTGGTTGAGTACGATGCAAAACACCTCGAAACGGTAAAAACGGCAGACGGATCACTCCTTTATTTAGGCACTCAAAATAGGGACCGCCTTCGAGTTTTTAGAAAAAATTAATCAGATGAGACGCCTTAAAGAACTTCTTGCAGCACTTGGTCTTTTGGCGCTCTTATTTGTTGCGCCTCAGTCGAGCTGCAATCGCGTTTCTTCTTCTTATACCGAGATTGAACCGGTTGTACAGCATTTTAACGGCATGCAGTATGTGGCCATGTCAGAATGCGCCTCTTGTCATGCGGAGATTGTAGAGAGCCACATGCAGACGGCCCACTTTAGAACCTCGAGTATATCTGATTTTTCAAATCAATTGCAGTTGTTTGAGCCCGGAGCTAATGAACTGCTGCTGGCCGATCAGTCTAAGGCCGAGTTTGTGTTAGAAGGCGATCAGGCCTATCAGTTGTGGTATGAGAGGGGCGGAGTGAATGCGCTTACGAAAGATTCGATGCAGATTACTATTGGGTCGGGCCATCGCGGGCAGTCGTTTTTGTTTTGGAAGGGAGATGCGCTATACCAACACCAAGGATCGGTTTCGGGAGACGGCGATCAGTGGATTAATAGCCCGGGCTACCCTTCTCGCATTGAGCCTCACAGGCCCATCATGCCCCGATGCTTAGAATGTCATGCGACTTATGCAGAGCAGGTCTCTCTTGTTTCTTCAAGACCTTCTAATCGCTACCTGTCTCGAGACATACTTTTTGGCATGCAATGCCAGGTGTGTCACGGTGAGGCGGCAGAGCATGTGAGTTTCCATCGGGAAAATCCGCAAGAGCTTGCCCCAAAGTATATCTTGAAGTACAGCGATCTCAGTCAGAAGCAGCGCATAGATGCCTGCGCGCTTTGCCACTCGGGCTCTAGGCCCAACAAGTGGGATACCGAGAAGCGCATTTTTGTTCCTAGTTTTAGCTACCAGGTGGGTGACGATCTGGATGCCTTTTTAGAGCCTGACAAGCTCGAGGCGCGCCAAGGGGCCGTGGCCGACATTCATGCCAACCAGGTTAATTTACTGATGAGTTCAAAGTGCTTTCAGCAGTCTGAGGGTATGGATTGTGCGACATGTCACGATCCGCATAGCTTCGAGCGCGCCAACTATAGAAAGTTTAGTGCCAAGTGCATTAGCTGTCACAGCAGCCCGAAACATTCTGAAGCTACCTTGACGGCCACCGACGCAAACTTTGAAGACTGCGCGAGTTGCCACATGCCCTTTAACGAGAGCAAGGCCATGCAGCTTGAATTAGATGTCAATGAACTCACTCCCGTGCGCATTCGCAATCATTTGATTGCCATTTATAAAAACGAACCTACTAACTAATTTTTGAAACGATGAAAACGCATCTATTTACCTTTTTGCTGTTTTTGGGCGCCGTCTTAGCGGTTTCGGCCCAATCGAATAAGCGCTTATTAGCGATTTTTGCCCACCCTGATGATGAGCAGACAGTGGCTCCGCTGCTGGTTAAGTCGGTTGAAGAGGGTGTTGAGGTCACCCTAGTTATCGCCACAGACGGGCGACTGGGCGTAAACGAGTACACCGATTACGAGGCCGGAGATGGCCTCGCCGCCATACGCCGTGAAGAGCTGAGGTGCGCTGCTGAGACCCTTGGGGTTGAGCTGATTCATTTAAACTATCACGATCAGTTGAGGGCTGCCGAGGGATACGACGGGCATATTCCGCACGTGCGCAGCCTACTCAAAGACATCACTGAGATCGTGGCGCGTGTTCAACCCGACGCCATTGTCACTTGGGGGCCTGACGGAGCCTCGAACCACATGGATCACCGATTAATAGGTGCTACCGTGACTCAGGTATTCACCTCGCGTAGCTGGGGCAAGGATGTTCAGCTTTATTTTTTCGGAATACCTAGTGACATTTTACCTTCTGAGGAAGCTGTCATGCTCAGAGGAACCGATCGCAGTCTGCTGAACACCCAGGTGGCTTTTGAGCCGCGGCACCTAGATACGGCCTATGAGGGCCTTAGATGCCACGCCAGTCAGTACCCAAGCTACGTGGTTGATCAGATGAAAAAAGAGCGACAGGCCCTCGAACAAAAGGTGTTCTTGCGCCAGTTCGTGGCGCCGTCGTCTGTGCGTAACAGTTTGTTTTAGTTCGCGTCTGAGGCCTTAATCAGTCGAGCGCTTAAATCGGGGTCTGCCATGTCTTTATCGAGCGGAAACATGGGGCGCTTGATGCGCTTGTAGCCTAATCGATCGAGATCTTGATCAACGCCTCCTGGGGTTAGGGCCATTACCCATCCGCCGCGCATGTCGTAGAGTTCTGGAACCAGGTAGCCGATTTTAACCACTACGATGTCGGCGTTTCTGGGGTCAAGGTTGAGGTCTGTAAAGTCTTTTTCGTAGTGGTAGGGCTTGCGCTTTTTGGTCACAATGACACTGACGCTTCCGGTTTTTACCACCACTTCTACTTCTGCATCGCGGTCGCCCTCTTTAATGGCAGTGACTGTTCCGCTTAGTTTAATGGGCCCGGCATATCGGTCGTCAACTAGTGCGCCAATGTGCCCCTCAACTGTGGCGCCTATACCTGCTTTAAGTGCATTTTCGATGAGCTCGGGGCCTGGTATTGAGGCATAAATGAGCTCTGGCCCGTCGGCCGATTTAAACTCGGTTCTGAGCAGTAATTCGTTTAGAGTGTGGGTGACGTCTCCAGCACCTCCAGCGGTTGGATTATCGCCCATATCGCTGATCATAAATGGCTTTTTGTTGGCGCTTAGCGCTTGTGCTAAGGCGTCATCTAGGGTTGTGGTTGGGGCCACAAACTCAAATTCGTTGCGCACACTCCAGAAGGCCTGGGCGAGTTTTTCGACTCCGCTGGTGACGGCTTCTTGATCGTCTCCGGTAACCATAACCACTGCATGGTTACGGGGCTCGTCGGCCCAGGCATATCCGATCCAGATGGCCGCGTCGATTACCCCGGGGCTATCGGCAACTCCAGGCACCTGAGCGTAGAGACTCTTACCGGGCTCTATGCGCGTGCTTGTCTTCTCACCCGGAAGCAGAATGGGAACTGGTATCCAGGCCTTGTAGGCAGGCTTGCCCTTGCCCGTTTCTAGGCGCTCTAAAAGGTTGTCGACGGCCCGTTTTTTGGATTCCAAGGCGTCTTCGTGCGGAGCCATTCGGTAGCAGGTGATTAGGTCCGAATGCATGGCTAGGGTCTCTGAGACATTTCCGTGGAGGTCCATTGAAGTCGAGACCAGCACATCGGTGCCAATGACTTCTCTGATGCGGCTGATGAGGTCTCCTTCAGCATCGTCTATGCCCTGAACACTCATGGCCCCGTGTATGTCGAAAAACAGCCCATCGTAGGGTCCGTTCTCACGGAACATGTCAAGGGTCTTGGTGACTAGTGATTCATAGGCCTCACGGGTGACGATTCCACCCGGAAGTGATTTTCCGATCAGTAGCGGAACCCAGTCGGCGCGCTTTCTGTTCAGAGAGTCTGCTGCAAAAAAGGGATAGCGATCGAATATTTCTTCTCCGGTCTTCGCGTAAAAGGCGGCCTCGTCGGTTGTGGCGGGTGAAAAGGTGCTCGATTCAATCCCAAGCCCCGCAATGGCAATGCGCGGCAGCGTTGATTCGGGAGCTTTTGGCCCGCAAGAAGCAAGCAGTATGGCGATTAGAAGAAGTAGTTTTTTCATGTCTTTAGCATTGGTGTTTCTTAAAGATATTAAAAACTGCTGCCCGATTGGCCTGGAGTGCTATTCTACTCTAAAACTGAATACGTCTGAGGTTACCGAAATCGACTCGTCGGCTACTGTTACTCGCCAGTAGTAGACTCCCGCTGTCACATCGACTGCTTGAGTTTTTCCAGTTAAATCAGCGAAACTCGTCGTGCTAGCTGCTGCAAAATTCGCTGATGTGCTGACTTCAAGAGTATAGGTAAGCGTGTCTTCGTCGGGGTCTGATGCGTCCCATTCGATAGTCACCTTGCCGTCAGTGGGGCTAGCCGTTGACCCTGGGGTCGGACTCACCGCCGACGCAGCAAATGGAGCCGAGTTTTGCTCGGCCGCTCCAGCTAAATAAAACTGCCGGCTGGCTCCAGACTCATTGGCATTGGCACAGTTTTTAGCAATCACCTTCCAGGTATAGGCGTGGGCACGTTCGAGCTCGAGACTCGTCTCAGTGGCCTCGATGTCGCTGAATGTGGTGCTCTCGTTGGTGGTTTGGTTGGTCAGAACGATGTCGTATGAGTCGGTGTTTTCAGCGGCTTCCCAGCTGAAGCTCACCGAAGCTTGGTTTCCATTGACTTCACCATCCTCGCAGTCCTTATCGTTTTCGGGCAGGATAAGGGTAGACACTCCCGGCATACTGGCTAGAGAAAAGCTCCAAGTTGGAGAATCAGCCGTCGATGAACTTTTATTTTTAGATGTAACTTTCCAGCTGTAGGTCTGTCCGCGCTCTAGATCAAGTGTGGTTGAGGTGCCTGTCACGTTATTTTTGGTACTGACCGCATTGGTAGAAGTGTTGGTCACGCTGAGGTCGTAGGTAGTCGCATTGGTTGCCGCCGACCAGCCAAAGCTAACTGTAGCGGTTGATGCGCTGCTTCCTTGGCCTGCTTCGCAGGCTTCATTATTGGCCGGAAGGCTCAATGCCGATGCGCTAGGCGGGGGCGGAGGGGTTTCTTGATCTTCTACTTCTGGCAAGATCCCTGCGTCTTCAGTTGAACAGGCCATTACCAAGCCCATCATCAACAGGGCACTAAAGATTTTAAGGTCGAAATTAAAGCTCATATAGGTTAATCTTTAATGATCTTATGCGATGTGTTTATGGATGCTGATTTCAAAGATACAATATACACTCCGCTGCTTAAATGTGAAAGGTCGATCGCACTGAATCTGCTTGCCCCTACACTTAAATCGGTGCTGTAAACGGTGCTTCCCTGCAGTGAGGTGACGCTCAGGCCTACATTGCGGTCGGATCCGCCCACATAGAGTTGAAGCGGACC
>JADHLU010000009.1 GCA_016780435.1 Flavobacteriaceae bacterium | reverse complement strand
ATGCAGTGCGCACAACCCCTGGAGTGCTTAGAAAAACTGCCCTTTTCAAAAGAAGCACTCGCTCTGGTGGAACGTTTGAAATGCAACGAAAGAACTTCTGTGCGCCGCATAAACCGCTGGTTATCTACCGCATTGTCGCTTCTTTTTATTGATCAAAAAACAACAATTGATGAAAAAATACTCCTGGAAGCGCTGAGCTTTCGAAAGCTACTCTAGCTGATATAGCTCCAGAGAATTTTACCCTTTAGCATCATTTTCAAGGGTTTTATTAGGCACTGATGAGCAGGGTTTTTGAATTCAGGATCGTCTTCTAATAGCTGCTGAACACGTTTTCTAATGGTTGAAAGCAATGCGCTGTCTTCGATGAGGTCCGCAAATTTTAGTTGTAGACTTCCGCTTTGTTGTGTTCCCATGATATCCCCAGGCCCTCGCAAGCGTAAATCGATTTCGGAAAGCTCAAAACCACTGTTATACTTTACCATGCTACTCATACGAACCATAGCGTCTTCTGAGAGTTTTGGCTTGGTCATGAGAATGCAATACGATTGATGAGCCCCTCGGCCCACTCTACCTCTTAACTGATGTAACTGTGCCAAACCGAATCTTTCGGCACTTTCTATTACCATTACTGTAGCATTGGGAACATTAACCCCAACTTCAATGACGGTAGTGGCCACCATGATTTGAGTAATTCCCTTCTCGAATTGCTTCATCTCATAATTCTTGGCCTCAGCACTCATTTGTCCGTGGAGTATAGATATTGCGTATTGAGGAGACGGAAATTCGCGGCTTATACTTTCGTATCCGTCCATTAAATCTTTGTAGTCTAATGCTTCGGACTCTTTTATGAGTGGATACACTACGTACACTTGGCGCCCGAGTGCTATTTGTTCTTTAAGGAACGCAAAAACCTTTAGGCGAGCTCCGTCGTTTCTATGGGAGGTAACGATTGGAGTTCTGCCCGGAGGCAATTCGTCAATGATCGAAATATCGAGATCACCGTAAACACTCATCGCCAGGGTCCTAGGAATAGGGGTGGCGGTCATCACCAATATATGCGGGGGTAATGGAGACTTACGCCAGAGTCTAGAGCGTTGAGCCACCCCAAAACGGTGCTGCTCATCTATGATCGCCAAGCCGAGATTGGCAAATACCACTTGATCTTCGAAAACGGCATGTGTACCAATGAGTAGATGAAGTGTGCCATCTAAAAGCATTTCATGTATGTTGTTACGTTCTTTTTTCGTGCTTGATCCGGTTAATAATCGCACTGTTAGCCCAAGTGGTGTTAACTGCGCACTAAGGTCTTCAAAGTGTTGCTGGGCTAAAATTTCGGTTGGAGCAACTAGGCACGTCTGCGATTGATTGCCAATCGCTATTAGGCACGAAAGAAGCGCAACCATAGTTTTACCTGACCCCACGTCTCCCTGCAACAAACGATTCATCTGAAGCCCAGAGCCCATATCATTTCGAATTTCACGCATGACCCTTTTTTGGGCCTCTGTAAGTTCAAAGGGTAACGCCTTTTGGTAGTACTGTAGAAATAAGTCGCCTACGGTATCAAATTTTCGACCTTTTACTGCTTGCTTTCGATGCTGTTTCTTCATCAATAGGCCCAGTTGCATGTAGAACAATTCTTCAAACTTTAAGCGATCGAGCGCCGATTGAGTTTGTTCGAGGTTTTCTGGACTATGAATGCGCCTTAGCGCTTCGGTTTTGGAAGCAAAACGGTGTTCTTTAAGCAGGTAAGGTGGTAATGTCTCCGCTAACCAAAAGTCTTTAGCCGCAACTATAGACTGCAGAATGCCACGGTATAAACGTTGAGATATTCCTGCCTTTTGAAGCTTTTCGGGTAAGGCATATATGGGCTCGATATCTCCAGAATAGGCCGTTAGCGATTGGTCTCCTAGGGGTGAAATTTCGGGGTGCACGATAGAGAATCGATCTTGAAAACGATTGACTTTACCAAAGACGCGAACACGCTGATTTTCTTTTAATTGCTTTTGAATATACTGATGCCCTTTGAACCAGATGAGCTCAAGTTGGCCTGTTTCGTCTGTCAACTCGGCCGACAATCTAAAGCCTTTTGATTGCGGAATAAGGCGAATATTAGAAAGGGTTCCGGCTATTTGTACAAGTGTATTCTCGAGCTTAACGGTAGAAATCGGGCTCAAAGTTCGTTTGTCAACATAACGCGAAGGGGTGAGTAGCAGCAAATCATAGATAGTAGACACCCCTAATTCAGCACGAATCATGGCGGCCCGTTTTGGACCCAGGCCTTTTATCGTTGAAATAGGGAACTCTAAGAACGATGAAGTGTGCATACGCGCAAACTTATCTAAATTAGTGCTTTGAATGAAATCCTAGCCAAATATGCGTGCCATTGTCATTTCGGGGGGCGGAAGTAAAGGAGCCTTTGCGGGCGGGGTTGCTCAATACCTAATAGAACGTCAACAGCGAGATTACGATCTCTTTGTAGGCACCTCTACAGGAAGTTTATTGCTCATTCATTTAGCTCTCATGAAAATTGAAAAGCTTCATTCAGTTTACAAAGAAGTAGACGCAAACAAAATATTCAACTTGAACCCGTTTATCACCCGAAAGAGAGACGGCGTGGTTCAATTACACATTAACCATTTCAATGTACTGCGCAGCTTTGCTAGGGGGAACAAAACATTCGGTGAAAGTAAAAGTCTGAGGGCATTTTTGGGACAACACATAACCGCATTTGAATTCGAATCGGTAAAGCAAAGTGATAAAGACATTTTGGTCACTGTCTCGAATTTAAGTAAGAATCAGATCGAGTATAAGTCTATCAAAGACTGCACTTACGATGATTTTTTAGATTGGATTTGGATTTCGGCCAACTATATTCCATTTATGTCGCTTGTTTCTAAGGAGGGTTTTGAATATGCTGATGGAGGTCTGGGCAGCATAGTGTCGGTCGAACGCGCAATAGAAGCCGGAGCAACCGAGATCGACGTCATTGTCTTGCGCCAAGAAGACAAGCAGCGCTATAGACTGCCAACCACAAACGCTTTTGACCTAATGTTGAGTCTATTTGGCTTTTCATTAGATCAGATTGAGGAGCACAATATTTCTCTGGGTTCACTCAGGGCTAAGGCCGACGGAGTAAAGCTCAACTTATTCTACACCCCGACCTTACTAACGCAAAACCCGCTGCTATTTGACCAAAAACGCATGGTTCGTTGGTGGCAACGAGGATACCTTCACGCCCAACGTCAATTTGAGTCTGCGTCTATTTAATTAGGGCTCTTATTGTTCGGTAGAAACCCTCGTGATTCGGATGTAGCCTTATAAATAAGGTGTCTGACTTAGAATTAAGGTCAAACTGGAATCGCTCTGGAGCACGCTTAAATTTTTCGGTGAACAGGGTAAATATATCCTCCGCTAGGGGTTTTGTCTTGGCATTTGTCTCGAAGCTAATCTGATAAAATTCATGCACAGCAAGCGCGGAGTCTAAGCCGATTAATCTACGGTCGAGGTGTAATGAGTCCGTTGTAGGTTGTTTAGTAAGTGCGAAGGGAAACTTTAACCCTCCAGGCTCTAATTCCATTCCCTTAGCCTTTGAAATAACCGGACGCAATTGTTTCAAGGTCTCAATCAACACAGAGTCGTGCTGAATGAGTGTGCCTTTGATCTGCTGATTTTGCTTTTCAAGCGAGCGCATGCTTTCAATCTGATCTCCAATATTCATGATATTGGTAACTGATTGGTTGGCGAATTTACTGAGACGCTCCATCAAGGCCTTGTTGGTCGACTTTAAATTCTCCGTCTCAAACTTATAGGTTTCATTAAGTGATTCTACTCGTGTAAGTTGCTGTTTAAGCTCGCGAATGGTGGCCTCGTTTCGCTCAACTAGTGCGTTCAATGAACGATTGTCTTCGAGTAAATCTGATTTCTTTTGAGCAGAAACCGATGCTGTAACCACACAGAAAAAGGCAATGAATAATGAATTTCGCATTTATGATTTGGCGTTTAAGTAATCAATTGAGAGTTGAGTTAACACTTTTACCCCATGCATCATCCCTGACTCGTCTATTTTAAAGTCGGGTGTATGATGGGGGTAGGGAGTCGTATTTCCCGGGGTCATGCCACCTAAGAAAAAGAAGAAACCCGGAACCTCGCGTACGAAATACGAAAAGTCTTCGGCCCCAGTAGTGGCCTTGGTTAGTTGAACATTTTCAGTGCCTAAAGCGGTTTGTAGGGTCGGAAGCATTTGCGCTACGAGGTCGGCATCGTTGTAGGTAATGTCGGTCATCTCGGTGATCTCTATTTCGGCGCTTCCGCCAAATGCTTGTGCTATGGCCGGAACCATCTCGTTCATGCGCTTTTCAATAAGATCGCGCATGTCGTAGTCTAATGTTCTAATAGTCCCTATGATCTCTGCTGATTCGGGAATAATGTTAAACCGCAAACCAGACTTAATTTTGCCAACACTGATTACGGCAGCCTCTTTTAATAAATTCGATTCACGGCTCACTAGAGATTGCAATCCGTCTATAATTTGAGCGCTAATGTAGATGGGGTCTACACCTGACCAGGGCTGAGATCCATGGGTTTGCTTTCCGTTTACCGTAATGACAAATCGCTGGGCCGATGCCAATAATCCACCTGTTTTATAGCGCACAACCCCGATAGGGGTCTCCGAATTAATGTGCAGTCCAAATATGGCGTCTACCTTTGGATTTTCTAATACACCTTCTTTAACCATAAGAAGCGCTCCGCCCTCTTCGCCTGGAGGGGGGCCTTCTTCAGCGGGCTGAAAAATAAACTTGACAGTCCCCTTAATTTGATCTCTATGCGCAGCCAACACTTCAGCTACACCCATGAGTATAGCGGTGTGGGTATCGTGTCCACAAGCATGCATAACGCCCGTGTTTTCGCCTAGAAATTGGGTCTTTACGACAGATTTAAAGGGTAAATCGTTACGCTCAGTAACGGGTAACGCATCAATATCGGCCCTCAAAGCCACTACGGCTCCCGGCTTGCCGCCTTTCAATAGCCCCACAACCCCGGTATGAGCTACTCCTGTTTGCACCTCGATACCTAGTTTTCTAAGGTGTTTGGCAATTTTTTCAGCGGTTTTATACTCTCGGTTGCCAAGCTCAGGGTGCTGATGAAAATCTCTTCTCCACTCGATCACTTTAGCTTCTAGTTGGTTAAATTCTTCTTGATCAACTATTTGGGCTCTTATTGATTCAAATGAAAAGAGGGTGACCCCTATAAAAAATAGATAGTGTAAATGGCGCATTGTTTTCGGTTAAAACTTGTTACTAAATATATAAAGAAGAACGGGCAGGGCCTCAGCAAATTCAATAAATTCACGAGTATAAAGCGTAATTGATTAATGAAGTATTTAGAAGCTTTAAATCAGGCCCAAAGAGAAGCGGTTCTGCACAAAGAAGGTCCTCTGATGGTCATTGCGGGCGCTGGTTCTGGAAAGACTCGTGTGTTGACCTATAGAATCGCTCACCTTATAGGTTCTGGAGTTGATGGATTCTCCATTTTAGCTTTAACCTTTACGAATAAAGCAGCGAGAGAGATGAAGAATCGCATCGCTACTTTGGTCGGAGAAAGCGAGGCTAAAAATCTATGGATGGGTACTTTTCACTCGGTTTTTGCAAGGCTGCTGCGCGCAGATGGGCACCACCTTGGATTTCCAAGTAACTTTAGCATATACGACACCCAAGATTCACAGCGTTTGATCAGTTCTATTATCAAAGAAATGGAGCTAGATAAAGATGTCTATAAGTACAAGCAGATTCAACAGCGCATATCGTCTTTTAAAAATAATTTGATCACCGTCAAGGCCTATTTTCAAAACCCTGAACTGCAAGAGGCTGATGCCATAGCGCGAAGACCGCGAATTGGAGATATTTATAAGGAGTATGTCGATCGCTGCTTTCGCGCAGGGGCTATGGACTTTGACGACTTGTTGCTGCGAACAAATGAGCTTTTGAGCCGATTTCCAGAGGTTTTACTCAAATACCAAGAGCGATTCAGGTATATATTAGTCGATGAGTATCAAGACACCAATCACTCTCAGTATTTGATTGTTAGAGCTCTATCTGACCGGTTTCAGAATATTTGTGTGGTAGGCGACGACGCACAAAGTATTTATTCGTTTAGAGGGGCAAATCTCGATAACATGCTCAATTTTCAGCGCGATTACGATGGGGTAGCTGTTTATCGCCTAGAGCAAAATTACCGGTCAACCGCTACCATAGTAAACGCAGCCAATTCGGTCATTGCTAAAAACAGGGACCAGCTTGAAAAAAAGGTGTGGACCGACAATGTCGTAGGAAATCCGATTATAGTGCACCGCAGCCCGACAGATGCCGATGAGGGGCGCTTCGTGGCGAGCACCATCTTTGAGAACAAGATGAATGAACAGCGCAATAATCATGAATTTGCGGTGCTTTACCGCACCAACTCTCAATCTAGGGCTATAGAAGACGCGCTTAGAAAGAGAGACATTCCGTACCGTATCTATGGAGGGCTGTCGTTCTATCAGCGCAAAGAGATCAAAGACTTGTTGGCCTATCTAAGATTAGTTGTAAATCCCAAAGATGAGGAGGCCTTCATGCGCGTGGTTAATTTTCCCGCGCGGGGTATTGGACAATCTACTTTAGAGAAAGTGGCTGTGTCTGCCAATACCAAAGGCATGAGTGCCTTTGAGTTCATAGAAGATGAGGCAGCTCTATCGAGCGCTTCAATTGGGGGTTCGATACGGAACAAGCTGATTCAGTTTAGCACCATGATTCGTAGTTTCCAGTTAATTAATAACGCTCATAACGCCTTTGAAACAGCTGAGCATGTTGCTCGCAAAACAGGGCTTATTCAAGAGTTTAAAAAAGACGGAACGCCCGAAGGTGTGGCGCGTTTAGAAAACCTCGAAGAGCTTTTGAACGGTATGCAAGACTTCGTAGAAGGACAAAAAGAAATAGACGAAGCAACGGGGTCATTACAGGAATTTTTGGAAGATGTTGCGCTGGCGACTGATTTAGATAAGGCTTTAGATAACGATGACCGCGTTGCGTTAATGACCATTCACTTGGCCAAGGGATTGGAGTTTAAGCAGGTCTTTATTGTTGGATTAGAAGAGGACTTATTTCCGTCTGCCATGAGTATGAATACCCGTTCAGAGTTAGAAGAAGAACGTCGACTATTCTATGTGGCCCTTACTAGGGCAGAAGAACAGGCGTATCTCACCTACACGATTAACCGTTACCGCTGGGGAAAGTTAATCGATGCTGAACCTAGTCGCTTTATCGGTGAGATTGATCCGCAATACGTTGATAATCGCGTGTTAGATGCCGGTGTTTCGTTTAGAAGATTTGTAGATCCATCGCTTTTTGGGGAAGTAGATCACTCTAAGTTGCGGCAGATTAAACCTCAAGGCATGGATCCTGTGCATCGTAAAAAACCGACCGAAGATCAGCTTAGACGGTTGAGAAAGATTAAGCCCACACAGGCGACAGCTGCCGTTGAGCAGGCGATGCTATACCACGATTTAAAGGAGGGTATCAAGGTTAATCATGAGCGCTTCGGAAGAGGGGTCGTAAAATCAATTGTAGGAATAGGCGCCGAGAAAAAGGCAGAAATTGAATTCGAGACGGGTGGAATTAAGACACTACTTCTGCGATTCGCCAAACTATCAGTTATAAACTAAAAAAGCCCTCAAGGAGGGCTTTTTAGATTGTTTGGGTAAAACCCTTTACTATTGAATAGATGGGTCTTTCATACCGTCTTCGATCATCGAATAGAACTGATCGAGTTTAGGTAATACTACAATACGGGTTCTTCTATTGCGCGCTCTATTGGCTGCAGAATTATTCTCTACAAGAGGAGCGTAGTAGCTTCTGCCTGCTGCGGTCATACGCTTAGGATCTACCTTGAATTCGTTTTGAAGAATACGCACAATCGCTGTGGCACGTTTAACAGATAGGTCCCAATTGTCTTTGATCTCTACGTTGGTTTTGTAAGGTACATTATCGGTGTGTCCTTCAACCATAAACTCAAAATCAGGCTTTGCGTTTACCACTGTGGCCACCTTACCTAAGATGCGTTTTGCTTCTTCAGAAACACTGTAGCTTCCGCTTCTAAACAGAAGCTTATCAGCAATAGAGACGAACACAACACCTTTCTCTACATTGATTTCAATGTCTTGATCGTTCAGATTTCCGAGTGCACCTTTTAAACTAGCCACTAAAGCAAGGTTTACTGAGTCTCTTCGGGTGATTGCGTTTTGGAGTTTGTTGATGGTCAACTCTTTCTCCTTAAGACTTTCAAGTGTCTTTTCAAGGTTTTCTGCGCCTTTAGAAGTTAGCGTAGTGAAGTTGTCCATGTTGTTGATCAAATCTTGATTGTTTGATCTAAGGAAATTGTTCTGGTCTGATAAGGCCTTAACCTGAGCCTCATACTTGCCAATTTCAGAGGCATAGTCGTTCATGGTTCTTTTGGTTGAAGCCAATTCAGACTTAGTGCTTTCGAGGTCTTTATTAACTGTGTTGAACCTTTTTGATGAGACACAAGATCCCAAGGTTAGTGCGATAAACGCAACAGATAAAACATGTAATTTCATGATAATTGATTTTTCAACATTAAAAGTAGCAAATACTTTGCCAAACTTTAGAAGGAACCAAGACTATTTTACAATCTTTTTTCTGCCTAATACAAAGTGATGAAACACGATTGAAAAGGGAGATCTAATAATTGCTGTTGGCCGAATTTCTCTTCTTTTTACTGCTAAAGAAGAAATAGAGAGGTAAAAGTTGAAATGAGCTCTTAGCACTGACAACGTGTGAAGTGGCTTTCCTTGAAAGAGAAATAAAATTCCCGCGATACCGTCTAGAATTAAGCGAATGAGCAGAACCATTGCACGTTCTTTTGCTCCAAGGTTTTTGGCAAGTGTAAATAACGAATTGCGAAAATTCAAATAGGTCTTAAAGGGATTAGAGTTGCTCAAAGTGGATCCGCCGAGATGGTAAACGCAACTATTATGTGTATACCACAGTTGATAGCCTTTGTGCTGAGCTCTCCAGCACAGGTCTATTTCTTCTTGATGCGCAAAATAATCGGCATCAAATTGACCGACTTCGTAAAAGACCGTTTTTTTGATGAACATACAAGCTCCAGTGGTCCAAAAAACCGAACGCTCATCGTTGTATTGCCCTTCATCTCGTTCAATGGATTGAAAAAGTCTTCCTCTGCAGTACGGATAGCCAAGGTAATCCAGAAATCCGCCTGCGGCCCCGGCGTATTCAAAGTACTCTGGATGGCGTTCACTGCGAATCTTTGGTTGAACCGCAGCAATCGAGTCATTCTGTTTTAAGAGCTCCAAGGGCCTCAGGGTGTAGTTTGGACTCACCCTAATATCCGAATTTAGTAAGCACCAATAAGGTTCTTCTACTGATTGAAGGCCTCGATTGTATCCTTCTGCAAACCCGTAATTTCTATCTAAAACAATGCACTTGACCTGCGTAGGGTAGTGCCCTCTGATCCAAGCAACCGATTGGTCTTCTGACTGATTATCGATGATATAAATTTGAGCATCACCAGAATGGTCTATTACTGAAGGTAGAAAACGCTCTAATAATTCTTGGCCATTGTAATTTAAAATGACCACGGCTAGTTCTTTCATTTAACGCTACAGATTATCAGGAAAGTTTTCGATTTGATGGTAACTCTGGTCTGGGCCATTCCATTGAAATATCAAGTGTTGAAGGCCGTTGGTCAAGACGAGTGTTTCAGGTTTTAATTCATAAGCGTATCGCTGCATCTGATAAACCGCGGTCTCATCTAACCTTACTGAGCTGGCTTTGCACTCTATTAGCGCAGAGAATCGACCGTCGGTGGTTGTTAACGCAAGATCAAAGCGTGAACGCTTTTGTGCGGTGTGAACGGCCCGTTCTATGAGTATCCGACTCGCAGATACATTTTTGTGATGCATCAAAAAGTGAACAACGTGTTGACGCACCCATTCTTCTGGGGTTAATGGAAGGTATTTTTTTCGAATCACGTCCCATATTAGCCGACTGTTTTCGGTATTTTTAACCTTGAATCGAGCCGGGGGTAAATTCAATATATCTTGCTCCATACCAGGCTACAATATTACCAAATTCCTATGCGATTAGAGCGCTTAAAGTCTCATTTGGCTAATGAAAAGTTGGCAAGTTGCTATATAATTTACGGTGATGAGTCTTATTTCTTAGATGAATTGGGCAGCTGGTTTGAGCAAACAATCGTTGAAGAAGACTTTAGAGACTTTAACCAAACCGTACTTTATGGGTCTGATTTGGGAATGTCTCAAGTAATTGAGCGTGCACGCCAGCTTCCCATGATGTATCCTAGAACGTTAGTCCTTGTGCGTCAGGCCCAGGCATTATCTCGGCAATTGACCGAACTAGAGTCGTATCTAGAGCATCCGAACAATCAGTGTGTATTGGTTTTTTTGATGCACAGTACGAGCATAGATAGAAGAAAGAAGGTGATCAAGGAAATTGAGCGCCAAGAGGGACTCATTGAGTGCAAGAAGTTGTATGAAAACGAGGTGCCACAATGGTTCGACAACGAACTTCAAAAAATGGATCTCGCGTTTGATCCTAAGGCCAAACAACTCTTTTTAGCCGCAGTAGGTAATGATCCAAAACGGATAAAGAGTGAGCTTCAAAAAATTCAATTGGCTCAAAGTGACATTAAGCAGGTTGAAATAGAGCATATAGAGCGATTCGTAGGCGTGCATCGCACCTTTAATGTGTTCGAGTTACAGAAAGCGCTTAGCCTAGGCTCGATGAACAAAGCTTCAGATATTCTAGCTTATTTCGCTGAAAACGCGAAAGATCACCCTATTCAAATGACATTACCGGTTTTATTCTCATTTTTTAGCAAGGTGTTTAAGTTTCACGCGCTAAAGAATAAGTCAGAGGCTTCTAAGGTTTTAGGAGTATCGCCTTACTTTATTAAAGACTATCAAAACGCAGCACGGATTTATAGCATGAAGCGCTTAACTGTCTTGTTATCTGATCTTAGACGTATTGATTTGAGATCAAAAGGAGTAGGGCAGTTAGCCTCTGCTCATGTAAGCACCGAACTGTATCAGGCTTTGAGCTTGGCACTTAGTACTTAAAACAAAGATGGAAAACGATGCGGATTGGCCTCGTGCATCATTTGGTACAGTGTTTTAAAAATTTCTTCTGCATTAGGCTTTGAAAAATAATCACCGTCTGAACCATAGGCTGGTCGATGTTCTTTAGAACACAAGGTCACCGGTTTGCTGTCTAAATAGCGGTATCCGCCTTGTTTCTCTAGAATTTGCTGCAACAAGTAGCCTGAATATCCTCCTGGTACATCCTCGTCAATAATAGCCAAACGATTGGTTTTCTTAATACTCTCAACACACTGATTCTCTACATCAAACGGCCATAGTGTTTGCACGTCAATTAATTCTATGGTGATTCCTCGAGATTCCAGTGAGGGTATAACCTCCTGAACGATGCGCAAGGTAGATCCGTAACTCACAACGGTTATGTCTGTTCCCCTATGCACGTGCTCAACTACTCCGATGGGAACGGTGAATTTTCCAAGATTTTCGGGTAGCCGTTCCTTTAATCGATAGGCATTTAGCGGCTCAATAATGAGCCCGGGCTCATTAGCCTTTAGCAAGGTGTTGTACATTCCAGCGGCCTGGGTCATATTTCGAGGCGATAAGATGTAGATTCCTCTCAACAAATGAACTAAGCCTCCCATTGGCGAACCCGAATGCCATATTCCCTCTAAACGATGCCCTCGAGTTCGAATTATAAGTGGCGCAACTTGTTGACCTACTGATCTGTAGCGAAGGGTAGCTAAATCATCAGTCAATATATTTATGGCGTAGAAGATATAATCTAAATATTGTATCT
This sequence comes from Flavobacteriaceae bacterium, assembly GCA_016780435.1. The sequence goes on along the minus strand of JADHLU010000009.1, from coordinate 1,720 downwards.
CAGCAATTGGTCTCAAGCCGCGCATGGCCAAACCGATGCCTTGCCCAATAATACTCGCTTCTCGTATACTGGTGTCGAACACACGGCTCTCTCCGAAGTGTTCTTGAAGGCCCTCTAGCGCTTTATTGACACCTCCAATTTTTCCAGTATCTTCTCCGAAAATCACTACCCTAGGGTCGTCACTCAGGAGCGCCTTGAAGTTTTCTTGGAGAATTTGCCTTCCGTCTACCAAAGGTGCATTTTCGGCATATGCGGCTTCTGTTGTAGCCACCTTGAGTAGTGAGCCGGCTGTATCGTCAATCAAATCTGAGCTGTAATGGCTCGATTCGGTGACTTTTATTTGGTCTATCAGCTGAATCACTTCCGCTCTCCACGGCGAGTTGTAATCGGAATCGCTATGCGTTAGGAGTCCTTGGGCGGCAGAAAGCACGTCTCTCTTCAAAACTAGTTTCTTAACCTTTAACGACTGAAAAACGTCTTTTAACGTGCTGGGTAGACTTAATTGATTGTCGGTAAGAATAGCATAGAGTTGATCACGGTAGTGCTTAGCGGTCGTTTGAAACTCTTCAAATGCGTCTTTTTTGGCCTTGGCCACTGAAAGTTCTATCTCATTCTCAATACGCTCGAGCTCTTCTTTAGAAGAGAATTCTTTCTCGAGTATCCACTCTTTAAATAATTTTAGACAGTCGTTGTCTCTTTCCCATTGAAGCCTCTCGTCAGTCTTATAGCGTTCGTGTGAACCAGAGGTGCTGTGGCCCTGTGGCTGGGTTAGTTCAGTAACGTGAACCAGCACAGGAATATGAAACGTTCTGCACAATTGCTCGGCTTTTTGATACGCTTCAATAAGCCCGCCGTAATCCCAACCCTTAACCTCTATAATTTCGATGCCTGCGTGCTGTTGGTTGCGCTTAAAGCCCTTGAGCGCCTTAGAAATGCTTTGTTTAACCGTGTGGTATTCTGAGGGTACCGAAATGCCGTATTCATCATCCCAAACACTAATAATCAGCGGAACCTGCATCACAGCCGCCGCATTCATTACCTCAAAAAAAAGTCCTTCAGAAGTTGAGGCGTTTCCAATGGTTCCCCAGGCTATCTCGTTTCCGGATACAGAGAACTTTTCGGGCTGTAGTTGCTCGTGATGCATTCGGTAGAATGAAGAGGCCTGAGCTAATCCTAGAAGTCTAGGCATTTGACCCGCGGTAGAGGAGATGTCTGAAATCGAATTAAAGCGCCTTGTTTGGTCAAGCCAGCCGGAATCTTTGCTCCACATGGGAGAAGAAAAGTGTCCGGTCATCTGCCGACCACCATGCATGGGCTCTAATGCCAAATCGGTAGTACCGAAGAGTGTGTGAAAAAAAGATTTTGGGTCTAAAAGGCCTTGAGCAAGAAGTAGGGTTTGATCGCGGTAGTAACCACTTCTGTAATCGCCCTTTCTAAAAAATTTACTCATGGCGATTTGGGGAAGCTCTTTTCCGTCGCCAAAGATGCCAAACTTAGACCTTCCTAAGAGCACTTCTTTTCGCCCTAGAATACTGCACACGCGACTGGTAAAGGCAACCCTGTAGTCGTTGAGGATTTCGCTTTGAAATTCCTGAAATGTCATCTCGCTGTTTGCCATAACGTCGCTTGCGATGCGCCACGCAAAAATAAGCAAATAAAGGGCTTAGAACAGGGAGCGCGTAAACAATCTACTTAGCGTCTCAAACTCAAGGGTTAAGAC
>JADHLU010000008.1 GCA_016780435.1 Flavobacteriaceae bacterium | reverse complement strand
AGGCTGCTCGTTTTGTTTCATGGAGGTCAGTTCCCATGGCATTGATCAAGAGCGTCATCTGGGTATTGACTTTCAGGGAGCGGTATTTACCAATCTCTCTCACGACCATCTCGATTACCACAAGACCTTCGCGGCGTATCGCGATGTCAAAAAACGCCTATTTGATCAGCTCGAGCCGCGCTCTTTTGCGTTGGCCAACGCCGATGATAAAAACGGGCGCTATATGCTCCAAAATTCAAAGGCTAGTATGCATTTCTACGGCCTTAAAACGATTAGCGAGTTCAAAGCTCAAGTAGTAGAGAATCAAGCAACAGGTATGTTGGTGCGCATAGAGGATAAAGAGCTTTACACTCCTCTTCACGGTGCATTCAACGCCTCAAATCTGTTGGCGGTATACGCAGTGTGCGCGCTCTTAGGCTTTGATAAAGATGAGGTTACCGTTGCTATGAGTCAGCTTAAGCCAGTAGAAGGTCGGTTTAATGTGGTCATGGGAACCGATAAGGTATTGGCTATTGTCGATTTTGCCCACACCCCAGATGCACTGAAAAATGTTTACGAGGCTATCGCTCAATTGCGCACCAAAAACGAACGCTTAATTACGGTGTTGGGCTGCGGTGGAGACCGGGATCAGACCAAACGACCAGAGATGGGAAAAATTGCTGCAGAACAGAGTGACGTGGTACTTTTTACCTCAGATAATCCCAGAAACGAAGATCCTTTGCGCATAATTGATCACATGAATGAAGGGGTTTCGATAGACCTAAAGCGAAAGGTTCTGGTTCAGCCTGATCGATTAGAGGCACTAAAGATGGCCGTTACCTTGGCGCAACCAAACGACATACTGCTGGTCGCCGGAAAGGGTCACGAAAAGTACCAAGAGATCGGTGGCCAGCGCTTTGATTTTGATGACTTGAAAACGGTAAAAGAACTGTTAAACGCTTAACCCTATGCTTTATCATCTATTTGATTTTCTTGAGCGCAATTACCAGCTACCTGGGGCCTCACTCTTTCAGTTCTTGTCGTTTAGGGCGGCCTTAGCCACCTTGACAGGGCTTATCATTGGATCGGTATTCGGAAAGTCGATTATTGGTTTGCTGCGCAAAAAACAGATCGGCGAGAGCATTCGCGATCTTGGACTAGCCGGTCAGTCCCAAAAGGCCGGTACACCTACCATGGGTGGGCTCATCATTATTGGCGCCACCCTAATTCCCGCTTTACTCTTTACTGATTTAACCAATGTGTACATACAACTGCTTATACTGACCACGGTCTGGATGGGTAGTATAGGATTTATAGACGACTACATCAAGAAGTTTAAAAACCACAAAGAAGGCTTAAAGGGCATTTTTAAAATCATAGGTCAAGTTGGGCTTGGTGCGGTAGTGGGTGCGGTGCTCTATTTTCACCCGCAAGTCACCTTAAGGGAAGAATCTGCCGGGGTATCATTAAGAGAGAGCATAGAGGTCAAGTCGGTGAAGACTAACCTGCCGTTTTTTAAAAATAACGAGCTCGACTATGCCGATTTTCTGACCTTCTTCTCTGAAGACTGGGCCCAGTACTCTTGGGTGGTCTTTATCTTGGTGGTCATCTTTATTATCACTGCGGTTTCGAATGGGGCCAATCTGACCGATGGTATTGACGGATTGGCGGCCGGTTCATCAGTAATCATTGTGCTCACTCTATTGCTTATGGCTTGGGTGTCTGGTAATGTATTGTTTGCCGACTACCTCAATATATTCTACTTACCTCGAGTAGGAGAGGTGGTTGTTTTCTCGGGCGCCTTTATTGGCGGGCTCATTGGTTTTTTGTGGTACAATGCCTATCCGGCCCAGGTGTTTATGGGAGATACCGGAAGCTTGACTATTGGAGGTCTAATCGCCGTAATCGCACTTATCGTGCGCAAAGAATTACTCATACCCGTGCTTTGCGGGGTATTCTTGGCAGAATCCTTATCGGTGATGAGTCAAGTCGGATACTTTAAATACACCAAGAAGAAGTTTGGAGAAGGTAAGCGCATCTTTTTGATGGCTCCGCTGCATCACCACTATCAGAAAAAAGGATATCACGAGAGTAAAATTGTCACGCGATTCTTAATCGTTGGCATCTTACTCGCGGTACTCAGTGTAGTTACCCTAAAAATTCGTTAATGAGTCGATCTAGGTACATTGTGGTTTTGGGCGCTCAAGAAAGCGGAGTGGGTGCTGCCATTCTAGCCAAGCAGCTGGGAGATCGAGTTTTCGTAAGCGATAATGGCGCTGTTAATGCCCATTACGAGGGGCTTATGCGACATTATGAAATAGAATTTGAGACGGGTGGGCATAGCTGGGACCGCCTGAAACAGGCTGACCTTGTTGTTAAGAGTCCAGGTATTCCTAATGGGGTGTCGGTTATTAAAAAGTTCGAGTCAGCTGGCATACCGGTGGTTTCTGAGATCGAGTTTGCCTTTAAACACACCCAAGCCGAGATTGTGGCCATCACAGGTACTAATGGTAAAACCACTACTGCGGCACTTACCCATAAGATTCTTGAAGACCATCAGCTAGATGTTGCCTTGGGAGGAAACATCGGAGACAGCTTTGCACGATTGTTGGCCACCAAACCACAGGCCCTATATGTTCTTGAGGTGAGCAGCTTTCAGCTCGATCACATTAAAGACTTCAGGCCTCACATTGCGGTGATTACCAATATTACTCCAGATCACCTTGACCGCTACGGTGATGATTTTTCGTCATACATCGATGCCAAGTTTAGGATCTGCATGAATCAGACTGAGAAAGACTATTTCCTATACGATGCCGATTGCCAGGTGATTCAGCAGCATTTAGAGGCCTGTGTGCACGAGATCCGTGCCACACAATTGCCCTTTAGTGTTAAGAAGAAATTGACCCAAGGGGCCTATTTAGACCAAGACAAAATGATTATGAATGTGAACAACCAGACTATTGAGATCAACACTTCGGCGGTTCCGGTCGAAGGCCTGCACAACTTGAAAAATGCCATGGCTGCCGGAATGATTGGTATGCTGAAGTCTATACACAAAGAGGCTATTCAGCAGAGCATTGAAGGATTTACGGGCATTGCTCATCGCATGCAGGTAGTCGAAGAATTCTCGGGTGTGCGCTTTATCAACGACTCAAAAGCCACCAATGTGAACGCCACCTATTTCGCCTTGGAATCGGTTAAGCGCCCGGTTGTTTGGATCGCTGGCGGTGTAGATAAAGGAAACGATTACCAAGACCTTATGCCTTTAGTGCGCGAAAAGGTTAAGGCCATAATCTGCTTGGGCACAGACAATGCCAAGCTGATCAATACCTTTTCTCGTGTGGTCGATCAGATGGTTGAGGTCACTTCAATGAGTGATGCCATAGCGCAAGCCATGCGTTATACTGAGCGCGGAGACACGGTTTTGCTCTCGCCGGCTTGCGCCAGCTTTGACTTATTTAGAAACTACGAGCACAGAGGAGAAGAATTTATTAAAACGGTTAAGGCCATTGACTAGATGAAACTGTTTAACCTGCTTAAGGGAGATAAAACACTATGGGCGATTACCTTGCTCTTGGCGCTGTTCTCTTTTTTGCCCGTTTACAGTGCGGGTACCCAAATTAGCGTTGACGAAGGAGTTTCGGTGATACGAACACTGCTCTTTAAGCACATGTTTCTGCTCTTGGCCGGATTTTTTCTCATCTACCTCACCCATAAACTGGCCATAGAGCGCATTGCTGTCTTAGGATGGTTATTTTTTATTCCGGTGGTGGCCCTTCTGGCCTATACCTTGACCATGGGTAACTCTATAGGAGGGGTGAGCGCCAATCGCTGGGTTCGGGTTCCGCTGATCAATATGAATTTTCAGCCCTCGACACTGGCCCAGGTCGTACTTATGGTATGCATCGCCAGCTATTTAGCTAAGAACAAAGCTCGCACGATCAAGTTTTCAGAAAGCATATTACCTCTTTGGATTCCAATAGGGCTTACCGTTTTACTAGTCTTCAGTCAGAATTTTTCTACGGCGGCCATTATTGGACTTATGGCTTTTGTGTTGTGCTTTATTGGCGGATATCCGCTGAAGTACCTCATAGGCATTTCACTGGCTCTTGCCGCGGCAGCCGCTTTATTCTTGACCGTTCTGATGAAGTCGCCTGAGTCTATACCCTCTGATCGCGCGGTCACCTGGAAAAACCGAGTCGAAACCTTTTTGAATCCGGAGACCGCCTCCGCTGATAGTCGACACCAAATTACCTTGGCCAAAATAGCCGTTGCCGAAGGAGGAATTTTCGGAAAGGGTGCCGGCAAAAGCGTGGTTAAAAACCGCATATCGCAAAGCACCTCAGATTTTATCTATGCTATAATTGTCGAGGAATACGGCCTTGTGGGAGGGCTGATCTTATTGCTCTTGTATGTCGTTTTTTTGATTCGAATCGTGGTTATAGCGCACGCGGCCGAGGCCGTTTTTGCAAAGTTGTTAGTGGTCGGATTGGGCATACCCATAGTGTTTCAGGCGCTTTTAAACATGGCCGTTGTCGTTGAGTTGGTTCCGGTCACCGGCCAGCCCCTGCCCCTGATTAGCATGGGGGGTACCTCTATTTGGATGACCTGTATAGCCATAGGCATTGTGCTCAGTGCCGCTCAACATAAACCAAAAAAAGTAACGGTATCATGAGTTACTCCTTCATTTTATCTGGAGGCGGTACGGGGGGGCATATCTATCCGGCCATCGCGATTGCCGATGCATTGAGGGCAGCATTTCCTGATTGTGAGATATTGTTTGTTGGGGCTAAGAATAAAATGGAGATGGTGAAGGTTCCTCAAGCCGGATATGCCATCGAAGGACTAAATATTACCGGATTAGATCGAAAATTGAGCCTACGTAACTTGTGGCTGCCCTTTAGATGGTGGTTGAGCACAGAGCGCTCTTACGAAATTCTCAATACGTTTAAACCCGATTTGGTAATAGGCACCGGCGGATTCGCCAGCGCACCACTGTTGTATGCGGCCTCTCGCAAAAAAATTCCGTTTGTACTTCAAGAGCAAAACGCCTATGCGGGTCTGGTCAATAAATGGCTGGCCCCTAAGGCTAGAGCGGTCTGCGTCGCTTACGACAACATGCAGCGCTACTTCGCGAAAAGCCGTATTGAGATTACCGGAAATCCGGTTCGCCCTTCTCTGCTGAATCTCTTCGCCTCTCGTGAAGAGGCGGCTGGCTACTTTAGGTTAGATCCCAATCGAAAGGTTATTCTGCTAATCGGCGGAAGCCTTGGATCTGCTCGTATGAACTCTTGGATGGCAGAAAACCTGAAAAGATTGACCGACAAGGGGTATCAATTGCTCTGGCAATGTGGTCCGCGCTATTTTGAAACCTATGAATTTTACGAATCCGAAGGCGTTAGGGTCACTTCATTTATAGAGCGGATGGATCTGGCCTACTCCCTATGCAATGCCGTAATTTCTAGATCTGGAGCAGGCGCTGTCTCTGAATTGGCCATACTGGGGAAACCCACTCTTTTTATACCCTCTCCTAATGTGGCTGAGGATCACCAAACGAAAAATGCTTTAGCGCTTACTGAGGTATATGCCGCCCTTTTGCTGCGAGAAGCCGACATGAACAGGGATAGCGAAACGCTATTGCAGCAACTCGTAAATGAGGTAGATCACCCAAGCGGAATGGGCGATCGATTCAAAAAACGCGCACGCCCTAATGCAGCTCAAGAAATTGTTAAATTGATAAAAGAAATTCTCCATGAGCGCTAAACAGATCTATTTTATAGGAATTGCCGGAATAGGTATGTCGGCCTTGGCGCAGCATGCCATGCATTTAGGCTTTGAAGTCTTTGGCTATGATAGAAATGCCAATGATCAGACCGATCTGCTCAAGGGCAGGGGGGCAAAAATCACCCAAGAGCTCACCGACTTTTCGCTACTAAATACACTAGCCCCTGACTCGATTGTGGTGCGAACATCGGCCGCGCCAACAGAACATCCGCACTGCCAGCAGGCGCTAAAGCTGCAGTTAAGGCTGATTAAGCGCGCTCAGCTGCTAGCCGAATTTTTGATCCCATTCAAGACTATCGCTGTTGCGGGCACCCATGGAAAAACGAGTACCTCGAGCTTTTTAGCCCATTTTTTGAAGTCGTCTGATTTGCGATTCAGTGCATTTTTAGGTGGCGTGTCTTCTGAGTTTGGAACAAACTATTTCAATAGGGGTGACGATTTTGCGGTGGTTGAAGCCGACGAGTACGACCGATCTTTCTTGACCTTGAGCCCCGAATGCTCGGTGATCACCAATGTTGAGGTTGATCACTTAGATTGTTATGCCGACTTAAACGACTTAGAAGAAACCTTTCTTCAGTTTCAGCAGCAGACACGCTCGAGTTGCATAGTGCATGAGTCGCTTTCCTCGGCATTCAGCGGGCTTAGATACGGATTGACAGCGCAGGCAGATTACCGCATAACCCCAATGGAGTCGATGACCCCTTTCAATAGCTATCAGTTAAGGACCCCCAAAGGAAAGTATACCATTCAATCGAATACGATGGGTCTGCACAACGCGCTCAATGCTGTGGCCGCATTCGCAGCTGCCGCTCAATTTTGCGATGAAGCCCAGCTGATTTCTGCTTTTGAGACACTCCCGCAAATTCAGCGACGTTTCAATGTAGTAGTACAAGAAAAAGGGCGGTTGTATCTAGATGACTATGCACATCATCCGAGTGAGCTTACGGCCTTACACGAATTTGCACGTGCCCTGGCTTCGGGTCGAAAATTAACCTTGGTTTTTCAGCCCCATCTGTTCAGCCGAACGCTTCAATTAAAATCAGACTTTATTGCTGCGCTGGCTTTATTTGATCGTCTGATTATTCTGCCGATTTATGGCGCTCGCGAACAACCGAATTCGGCCATTAGCTCGGAACAGTTGGTGAGCGAATTAGGCCAAAAGGCCATGCTCTGTTCAAAACAGGAGGTGCTCGGCCGCTTGAAGCAAGAAGAGCTACAGGTGCTGATCACGGCTGGCGCAGGAGATATAGCTGAACTTGTTGAACCCATTAAACAGTGGATGACCGATGAATGCCTGGTTTAAGTTGTTGTTTTTGTTAAGCGCCCTCATCTTAAGCGTCTTATGTTTTGTAAAGGCGCAAATTGCCTTTAGCAGGAGGCCTTATCAGGAGATTGTGGTGGCCATATTTCCGGCAGAAACCCCTTTTATTACGGCAGATACAGTTAATAAATTGTTGATACAAAAAATGAAATCCTCCACCGCCACCCTCAAAGAAGGGATAGCTTTGAATGAGGTTGAAAACCAGTTAAAGGCCCATAAAATGGTCTTTAATGCAGAGTTGTATTCCACTATTTCAGGGAAGTTGGTGGCTGAAATCATTCAGCGTGAACCTGTGGTTAAGGTGGTGGGTAAAGAGGTGTTTTACATTGATTCTAATGCACAGAAAATGCCGCTATCGCCGACATACACGGCTTCAGTGCCAGTGATTAAGGGAGATGTGGCAAACGAATACTTCGCTGAAGTTCGAGACGCGATAGCCTTTTTGAAGGCTCATCCGCTTTACGGTGAAGACTTAATTGGGCTTGTTGAAGTCAGAGATTCGTGGTATCAATTGCTGTTGGGGTCACAATCTATTGAGATTGAGTTGGGTGATTTGAAACAGCTAGAAGCGAAAATGAATAATTATGCGGCCTTTATGATCAAGGCCGAAAAAGACGATATAGTAGAACGCTACCGCAAAATAAGTTTAGCGTTCGATGGACAGGTGGTTTGCACCAAAATTTAACGGCTATGCAAGAAGTATCAACCTACTCAGTAGGGCTAGACATTGGAACAACCAAAATTGTTGCGATCATTGGGCGTCTCAATGAATACGGCAAAGTTGAAGTCCTTGGCATGGGTAAGTCAAAAAGCCTTGGGGTACATCGCGGCGTGGTGAATAATATTACCCAAACGGTTCAGTCTATTCAGCGTGCCGTTGAAGAGGCCGAGGGTATATCTGGTCTGAAAATCTCCTCTGTAGTGGCCGGAATTGCGGGTCAACACATCCGTTCGCTACAACATTCTGATTACATCACTCGTGAGAACGCCGAAGAGGTCATTAATGAGGCCGATTTGAGACGGCTTCAATTGCAGGTGAAGAAGCTTCAGATGCTTCCTGGTGAAGAGATTGTGCATGTGCTACCGCAAGAGTACAAGGTAGATACGCAAACAGAGATCAAAGAGCCGATTGGAATGTACGGAAGTCGACTGGAGGCCAATTTTCACGTAGTGGTCGGTCAAGTTGCTTCTATTCGAAATATACACCGCTGCATCGTGAGCGCTAACATTGGAGTCGACGACGTCTGTTTAGAACCCATTGCCTCTGCAAAAGCCGTTTTAAGCCAAGAAGAAAAAGAGGCGGGGGTTGCCCTTATTGATATCGGAGGAGGCACCACCGACTTAGCCATTTTTAAAGACGGTATTATTCGCCATACTTCAGTTATTCCGTTCGGCGGAAATATTATTACCGAAGACGTCAAAGAAGGTTGTTCTATTATCGAAAAACAAGCCGAACTGCTCAAGGTAAAGTTTGGATCGGCATGGCCCGGCGAAAACAAGGACAATGAGGTAGTTTCTATACCTGGATTAAGAGGGAGAGAGCCTAAAGAGGTTACCTTAAAAACCCTTTCGAAGATCATACACGCCCGAGTGGTTGAAATAATCGAGGCGGTATTCGCCGAGATCAAACGTTACGGTCAAGATGAGCAAAAGAAAAAGCTCATTGCCGGAATTGTCATTACAGGAGGCGGAAGCCAACTGAAGCACTTAAAGCAAGTAGTAGAGTACATCACGGGTATGGACACGCGAATAGGGTATCCGAACGAGCACCTCGCTGGGGATTCTAGCGATGAAATTGCCAGCCCACTTTACGCCACTGCGGTGGGTTTACTTATGGAAGCCATTGAAATTCAGCAGATGAAAGACAAAGAGCGTCCCGAAGTGGCCGAACCTGAGCAGTCAGAAACTGTGGCCGAACAGCCCACACCCAAAAAGAGCTTTGGAGGCCTGTTTGGAAAAACCATGAACCAGATAAAGAACGTCATAGACGACCTATCCGAATAAAAACGCACAAAATTCCAATTATGAGTCAAGACTTTGAATCAATCACATTTGATCTCCCTAAGCACAAGAGTAACGTCATTAAAGTCATCGGCATTGGCGGTGGAGGCGGAAACGCGATCAATCATATGTACCGCGAAGGGATCAATGGTGTAGATTTCGTTATCTGTAACACAGATCGTCAGGCCTTAGACAACAGCCCGGTACCTAATAAGATTCAGTTAGGGATTTCCCTTACAGAAGGACTAGGAGCTGGGGCAAATCCTGAAATCGGAGAACAGGCAGCGCTGGAGTCGTTAGACGAAATTAAAGGCCTTCTAGAGACCAATACCAAGATGGTATTTATCACTGCCGGTATGGGAGGCGGAACCGGAACGGGTGCTGCTCCCGTAATTGCAGGATTGTCTAAAGACTTGGGGATACTCACAGTAGGTATTGTAACCATTCCGTTTAAGTTTGAGGGGAACACCCGTCACGCTCAGGCTCAGAAAGGTATTGATCGACTGCGCGCCTGCGTAGATTCGCTCATTGTGATTAATAACAATAAGCTTAGAGAGATCTATGGTAACCTCGGATTTAAGTCTGGTTTTGGAAAAGCAGATGAGGTGCTGGCCACCGCGGCCAAAGGCATAGCCGAGGTCATTACTCATCATTACCTTCAAAACATCGACTTAAGGGATGCCAAGACCGTGCTGTCTAACAGCGGAACGGCCATTATGGGCGCTTCTAGAGAGTCTGGCGAAAACCGCGCATTCAAGGCTATATCGAATGCCTTAGACAGCCCTCTACTCAACGACAACAAGATTAAGGGCGCGAAAAACGTACTCTTACTCATCGTTTCGGGTACAGAAGAAATTACACTCGATGAAATCGGAGAGATCAATGACTTCATTCAACAAGAGGCCGGATACAATGCAGATATCATAATGGGTGTCGGGGAAGATGCGAGTCTTGGAGATCAAATCTCGGTTACCGTGATCGCGACTGGATTTAATTTAGACCAGCAAGACTATATTGTAAGCCACGAGACCCAGCGCATCATTCACACGCTAGACGGTGAGACCGAACCGGCAATTACCTCTTTGGGATTTGACACCAGTGAAGAGATCCGTTCAATCGAGGTCAAAGAAGAAGCAGTAGCCGCTGTCTCTGAACTTTCATTCTATTCAGAAGATACCAATGACCAAGAAAATGAAACCGATGAAACCCCTGAGCGCATTGTTCACACACTAGACTTCGATCTAGATGAAGAGCCTGATTTCGTTCAAGAAGTACAGGAGGCCCCGATTGATGATGCTTCTCAAGAGGTAGATTTTTCGTTGTTTGAGCAACACGATCAGGTTGAGTCTGATTTCGAAGCTCTACGAAATGTCGAAGTCGAATACGAGACCGTTTATGGGCACCAGGAGCACGACCTAGACCACAATGCACATGAAGATTTCACCATAATTGATACCACCGAGTTGCTCAGAAATATAGAAGTGATAGCAGAGGAGGTATTGTCGACCAAAGCAGACGATTACGGAGATTTTGCCTTCGAATTACCTCTTGTGGTTAATAATGAAGACAGCGATTCAGAAGAACAACCTAGAACGGTGGTGTTTGATCTAAACGAACCGATTGAAGAGGCCAATGCAGCTATGTCTGAAGCCACTGATGAAACCCCAGCGAGCCCGAAAATAAAAACGATCAGCGCTTACGAACTCGATTTCGATGACGACTTTGAACTGGGAATGACGCTCAAGACAAAAGAAGTTGAAGAAGCCGCTACCCCATCATTGTCTGTTAACCAAAAGCCCGGTCAGGTTTCAGCAGAGTCTGCATCTGCACAGAATAGTCCGTACGAAATGAGTCTAAGTGAGACTCAAGAAATTTTGGCTGCACGCAAAGAGCAACGCATCAAGGTCTTCAAAGAGTTTAACCATCAATTCAATGCCAAGACGGCTAAAATTGAAGATTTTGAGAATGTTCCGGCCTATAAGAGAGCAGGAGTATCTTTTGATGAAATTCCTTCAGACGCTAAAGTGTCGCGCACTACCTTAAGCGACGATAGTAACGGAAATCAGCAGATACGCTCAAACAATTCTTTTTTGCACGACAACGTCGACTAAAAGTCAAAGACTAGTCCTATACTGGGAATGAATTGCCCGTCTGCCTGCTCTAATGCGGTGAGCGATAGGGGCTGAATTAGAGCGCCATTCTGGTCTCTAGAAAGCCCGTATTCTGGAGGGGTCGGGATCTGGCTAGATAGTAAGTTTTGAATCTCAAAGAAGAGATTAAAGCTACTCGTTTTAAAGTTCCATTTTTTGTCTACGCGCAGGTCGAGCTGGTTGAATACCCCCAACTCGTTAGTGGCTAACCCGAGTTGCTGGTAGTCGAGTACAATTTCGGGATAGCGTTCTAGCGTAGCCCCTTGATCTACCGGAGCAAAAGGAGTAGGGCCGCTGAGCCTAAAGCGCGAACTAACTTCCCAGTTTCGTCCTAGCTTATACCCTCCCGTAAATGAACTAAGGTGACGGCTGTCCCAGACCGATCTTAGGTATTGATCGGTATTTAATCCTGAGAATTGGCTGTAAAAAAAGGTGTACGAGAAAATGCCGTAAAAGCGATTGGTTAGTTTTTGCTGGTATAAAAACTCTAAGCCGTAAGAACGCCCTTTTCCGGTGCTTGTGATGGCCTCGTTGCCAAGCACTTCAAATCCGGCGCCTTTATTGGCTAGAGAAACTTGGTCTATTACCGAAACCGGATAATCTGAATACTGCTTCAAAAAGGCCTCTACAGAGAATAAGGTAGAAGGGGTTTGGTAGTATTGCACACCAACGACATAGTGGTTGGCCTGGGTGTAGGGGTTCTCAGCATTTACAAATGCACCGTTTTCTTGAAAACCAAGGGCGGTGTAGGGTAGAATTTTGAAATACCTGCCCAAGCTGCTGCTTAACTTTAGTTGCGGGCTGAGTGCATAGCTCAGCGAGGCCCTTGGAGAGAATTGACTGAACAATCCATTGCCAGTGAAGCTATCGGCATCTACACGCAAACCGGCCGAGAGCTCTAGTTTTTCGTTGATGGTGGTAGAGAAGTTGGTGAAAGCTCCGTATTTCAGAAAGTCGAGTTGGGTGTTGTAAACAGCATTTATGGCAGTGATCTGGGTGTTGTTTTCATACGTTGAGTGCTGCAGGTTTAGCCCGCTGAACCACTTAAGGTCACCTATGAATTGAGTGTGATGTAGGCGGAACTTAGTTTCTGCCTCTAAGGCATCGTTTAGAAAGAGTATACCTTCTTGGTTTTCTGAGTCGCTGTATCGGGTAAATTGATTGTTTAAACGGTTATGGCTCAGGGTTAATTGCAGTACCCCGGGTTTTTCTTTAAATAAGTGCTTCCAGCTTAGTCCGATTACATGAGAGTTCTGATCGATAAAGGGTGCTTGTTCAAGCTGAGCCTGCCGCTCGGCATCAAATGTCTGCGGAGCCTCAACTGTAAAATCATCAATGGCCCCAATACCGATTAGGGCGATTGTGTTGCGCTCATTGATCTTGTGGTCGATTTTGTACTGATAATCCCAATAATTGGGTCTAAACGGAAGGCCAATGAGTTCGAATAAGAACTGAAGGTAACTTCTGCGCACCGAGCCGATAAAGGTGGTCTCGCTCTTGTCATTAATTTGAATTGGCCCATCAAATGTGAGGGCGGTCTCACTAGCACTCACACGGATATTGCGATTCCATTCGGTTCGACTGCCTTTGCGCTGATTGAATTGGAGTACTCCGGATAGCGGATTGTCGTACTGCGCTCCAAAACCCGATGCAGACAGGGTGACGCTTTCAATAAACGAGACGTTGATCATACCTACGGGACCTCCGGCACTGCCTTGTGTGCTGAAGTGATTAATGTTGGGTATTTCTACTCCGTCTAGGTAATACACGCTTTCATTAGGAGCTCCTCCTCGGATGATCAGGTCGTTTCTGAATCCTCCGACCGAGGGAGATACGCCCGGAAGGGTCTGCGCGACCTGTACCACATCGTTGTTTCCTCCGGGGTAGGTCGCTAGTTCAACAGCCGAAAGCGTCTGAGTCGAAAGTGGAGTTTCTTTGGGCCTTGAAATACGGTTCTGTAGGTCAAGCACTACCCCCTCAAGGGCTTCAACCTTTTCGAGAAGCGTGAAGTTGTAACTCTGGGTTCCTTTGGATTTTACCAGCACGTTAAAGAGTGTTTGTGCCTGGTAGCCCAATGCAGAGGCGGTAAGATTGTACGACCCCGGACTTAGTGGTTCTATGTTGTAGTAGCCGTCTAGGTCAGTTTGAGCACCTATTTGGGAGCCTTCGATGAATACGGCTACCCCACTGATCGGATAGCCCAATTCGTCAATTACTCTACCTCTTAGATAACCTGAACTTTGCGCGGCTACCCAAAGGGTGCCCGCTATTAGGAATAGGATCGTTAGGCGGACGTTTTGGTTTATTGATTTCATAGCTGGCACAAAGATAATCAACCTCGCGCTCCATCGGATTAGTGCGCCGCCCTAACGGTGTTGCCCTGATCCTCAGGCGCACTACGTTAAAGAAGTTTTGAAAAAAACGGAAGACCACCTCAACATCTTCTCTGGCAAAGAGGAACCGTTTGCTCCTGACTATTTTAAGGGGCTTTGGGGTCGTTTTAAGAGACGTTCTAAGCTATTAGAGAAAGACCAAACACTATACTCTTTTAGGCACACAGGGGCTATTGATGTGTATAAGAGAACAGTCTCTGTAGAAAAGCTAAAGGCTGCTATGGGGCATTCTAATATAATGGTGTCCTTAACTTACTTAAGAGGCTTAGATGTAGCTGAATTGAAAGAGGAGGATATGCCTATCCTGTAAAGATATTTTTAGCAGTTATACGTTATTCTCAAAAATAATTATTGGGTTTTGCAATTAAACTGTTTATATTGTTGAATATGAACTGTTTATATTGTTGTATAACCAATTAATTATTTACAAAATGAAAAACATATTTTTCACATTTCTGTTTTTATGTACAACCCTTATTTTTTCGCAGAATGTTGTAGAGATCCATTATCGACACGTTCCGTCACAACATATTGCTGAATTTGAGGCT
>JADHLU010000007.1 GCA_016780435.1 Flavobacteriaceae bacterium | reverse complement strand
TATGTCAATTTTGATGAAGCAAGTGCACTTGAAATAAAAAAAATAGAACAGACCACCAATCACGATGTAAAGGCAGTGGAGTATTTCATAAAGGCCCGATTCGAGTCACTAGAACTGAGCGGCATGTCAGAATTTGTGCACTTTGGACTCACTTCTCAAGACATTAACAACACAGCTATTCCGCTGTCGCTAAAGTCGGCAATGAATGATGTAATTCGGGAAGCCCTAGAAGGTTTAGTGAGTAAACTAAAGGAAAAGGCTGCCCAATGGGATGCGATTGCCATGTTAGCTCGCACACACGGGCAACCTGCATCACCTACACGTTTAGGCAAAGAAATACAGGTGTTTGTTGAGCGTCTAGAACAACAATTATCTAGCCTTGACCAACAAAAGTATCCGGCAAAATTTGGAGGAGCGACGGGTAATTTTAATGCGCATCACGTGGCCTATCCAAGTTACGATTGGAGGCATTTTGCGCAACAATTTGTTGAGAAAAATTTGGGTCTGCACTACAGCTTCCCTACCACACAAATTGAACATTACGACCATCTTTCTTCGCTTTTCGATAATCTTAAGCGCATAAACACCATTCTCATCGATTTTTCGCGTGATGTTTGGAGCTATGTATCTATGGACTACTTCAAGCAACAAATCAATGCCAACGAAGTAGGATCTTCGGCTATGCCACATAAGGTGAATCCCATTGATTTTGAAAATGCGGAAGGAAATTTAGGTATAGCCAACTGCTTGTTTGATCATTTATCGGCAAAACTGCCCATCTCACGTTTGCAGAGAGATTTAACCGATAGCACCGTCTTAAGAAACATTGGCGTACCCCTTGCGCACACCTTGCTCTCTATTTATTCCATTGAAAAAGGACTAGACAAACTCCTGGTAAATACGGCCAAAATAAGTGAAGATTTAGCGAACAACTGGGCGGTTGTAGCCGAAGCCATTCAAACCGTGTTACGACGAGAGGGATATCCTAATCCATATGAGGCACTAAAGGCTTTAACACGCACTAATAGTGGCATTGACCAAGGTTCAATCAGTGACTTTATCAATTCGCTAGAGGTCACTCAAGAGGTGAAAGACGAATTACGCGCAATCACCCCTTTTAACTACACAGGGATTTAGTAGTCTCCTCTGCGATTTAGTTCACCCAATTCCTCTGGAAGATTCATTTTTGAAGCGAGAAGACCAATTTTCTCCAGGTCGAGATCCCCTGTGATCGAAAGTAAAACGGTCTCAAATTTTCGCCCGTTAAGGTTCACATTTTTCAACTCGGTAACCATCATCAACAATTCTCGTATGTGCTCATCTCTGCTAGATTCGGCATAAAAATAGACCTGCGAATCTTCATCGCGAACAACCATTAACTCAGTAAGTCTTCTTGATGAGGCGTACTCAAATGCATCATCTTTAATTGATGAGGCGATCGATTCGTTTGAAGTAGTCAGCACACGCAGGCTGGTAATCTCTTTGGCTAACTCCATAAAAGCCTGTGCATCCGGATCGTCAACAATAACCTGCATTTTAGCAAAAAGCTTAAACATGCTTTCTGATATCACCACCGATGTCACTTGCTCATTGCGGGAGTATTTATCAAATAATGACTGGGCTGAGGCTGTACTCACACAAAGAATACTGGCTAATAATACGGTTCTAATCGTTAGTATGTTCATAGCTAATTATTTTAACAATTTATTCATCGATTGATCTATATAGTCTAAGTAGACTGTTTGTTCTTGGGCTACCTGGAGCTGCTCAGCAATCAGCATAAAGGCCTTTTTCGTTTCGGCATAGGCTTCTTGCATCTTTCGCTCTTGGTAGTTTTCTTCAAGACGATAAACCCCTAAAGAAGTTACAACGAGTGCGGCTATAGCCGCGGCCATTCGATAAAAAACAAACGACCTCATCTTAATTGGACTCGGTGAAATTTCAACGTCTAAGTACTGCTTCTTTTCGCTACTGCTGTAATTGAACAAGTCGCGAGCCCAATAGAGCTTGGGGTTTAGTCGCTGCTCTGTACGGCTAAAAAAGTCGTGTAACTGCGACTCCTCTTCAAGAGAAGTTTGAGCCTCAAGGTATTTTTGAAGCAGCTGCTCAATGTGTTTTTGATCCTCACTCATACTGTTTTGCGATTTGGGTCCTAATCTCCTTTCGCGCTCTCGAAAGGGTAACGCGAACGGCGGTTGCATTCATATCCATAATGGCTTCAATCTCTTCAAAACTATACCCCTCAACATCGCGCAATTGCCAAACCGTGCGCTGTTTCTCGGATAGAATGTTGACCGCTTTTGCTACCGATCGAAGTCTTTCTTCTATGTCGTTTTGTGCAGACAGCGTTTCATCAGTTGAATCGAGTTGATCGGCAAAATCGTCTTCTAGTCGAAGAAAATTAGCCTGTTTCGACTTCAAGCGATCAAGGCAATGATTCTTGATCATGGTCATGGCATAGGCCTCTATATTTTTAGCCTGAGCCCTAATATCCTTGCGTTCCCAAATTTTTATCACTACCTCTTGAACACTGTCTTGGGCTTCTTCATGGGAGATCAATATTCTGCGCGCAACGCGATAAAGACGCACTTCAATGTCTTTAATTATTACCGCAAACTCTTTATGGTCCATTGAAATACTACTCATGAATCGCCCTTCAAAACTAGGACGAAAATCCCTTAGATTTGTTACATTAGATTTACGCTATGACAAACCCCATCATGAAACGCTTAACATTCATTGTATTCGCCTTATTATTAGTTGGTTGTTCGAGTGAACCCATAGACGAACCGCTAGTTGATCCCGGTGCGATTGACAACACCGATAATACCAATGAGCCCAGCCTCAGTGATATAGCCTTCAACCACCCTACCTTTGATGTCATCAACCCGACACCTTGGCTTGAATGGAAAGACCAACTTAGCGCATCTTTAAAGGATGAGTCGATTGACACTGAAGATTTCATTTGGAATGCACTGAATATTTGGTATTTCTGGAAAGCTCAAACCCCAGCACTCAGCGAGACTCGGTTCACTAATGTGCAAGATTACTTAGATTATTTAAAGGGATTTTCATCGGCTGAATCCATGATTGAATCCATCACCAATACAGAAGATCGCTTTACCTTTTTTAACGAAGATTACAGTGTGCTCATTAACTCCCTAGGCGGAATCAGTAAAAGCGATGGACTTGAGTTTGGACTTGTCGCCAATACGGATTCTGAAGATGTAATTATCTATACGCGCTATGTTGCTCGTGGGTCTAGTGCAGAAGCACAGGGGGTGCAGCGGGGAGATTTATTTAACCGTATTGACGGTCAACTATTGACCCGCTCAAACTACAGTGCGCTGATCAACAATCGTGTAGACACTTATACCTTGGGCAGAGCCCAGCAAGATGCGAGTGGCGACTTTTTAAACGCAGAAGGTGAAGTTACCCTAACGCGAGTTGAAAACTTTCAAGAAAACCCAGTACAATTCCATAGCGTGTACACTACGGGTAACAAAAAAGTGGGTTACCTGGTATACAACCAGTTCATCTCTAATTACAATCAAGAACTCAACGAGATTTTTGCCGCCTTTAAATCAAACGCGATAGAAGAACTCATTATTGATCTCAGGTATAATCCGGGCGGATCTACAGCCGCTGCAGCCGTGCTAGCCAGCATGATTCACGACGGGTCTGGTGTTTTCGCAAAACAGCGTTGGAATACCTATTGGACCAGCCTATTCGGCTCGAGTCTTGAAGATCGATTCACCGATCAAATCACCGTAGACAATGCCACTGTACCCCTTAATCGCCTAGGAATGAAGCGCGTATACGTCTTGACTCAATCGGGAACAGCTTCCTCAAGTGAACTGCTTATAAATGGGCTAAGCCCTTACATAGAAGTCATACAGATCGGAGAAACAACCCGAGGAAAAAATGAATTTTCAATCACCCTAGTTGACGACCCTCGCAGCCAATTGGGTCAAAACGTGTATCCGTATCTATTTCAATCAAGCCGTGTAGCGCAAATAAATCCAAACAATAGTTTTGCGCTTCAACCACTAGTGGGCAAATACGAAAACAGTGTCGGATTTTCTGATTATACCAATGGCCTAGATCCTCTCATTACGTATAGTGAAATTGAGCGCATCAATGGACGGATTTCTTTCAACATCGGATCGTTTGGCACTCTAGAAGACGGGCTTTTCGCTCAGGCCATCGCTCACATGAATGGAGGGTTGACCAATCAAAGAGCCGCTCGATCTTTAGGTGAACCGGCAGAAGACCTTCGCCCATCTGAAGCGCTAATGTTTGTTGAATTCTAGGTGATGTTAGAAATTGTACTTGCACTGCTTATTGTTGTTTTCGCCGGTGTAGGGTTTGCCCTAGGTAAAAAGCTTGGATCTACCCCTCAAAACGATGATCGACTTGCTGAGCGTGTCGAATTTTTAAAAGAGTCGCTAGAGCAGGAGAAATCCGCCCACCAACAGCTGAAGGAAACGCATCAGCAGACCTACACTACGCTGGTTGAGACGCAAAAAGAATTGGAGTTTTTAAACGAGAAGTTTACGCACCGACAAGAAGAACTCGAATCGCTACAAAAACAATTTAAAGCCGAGTTTGAAAATCTAGCACAAAAAATATTCGAAGAGAAGTCGTCCAAAATCAGCGAAGAGAATCAAAAGAATATCAAAACACTTTTAGATCCGCTAAGAGAGCGTATCACCGACTTTTCGCAAAAAGTTGAAGAAAGCAACAAGCAAAATCTGACTTTCCACGAAACCTTTAGGGTACAACTGAGGCATATGCAAGAACAGAGTCTCGAAATGAAAAACGAGACCTCCAACCTGATCAAAGCACTTAAAGGCGACAATAAACTTCAAGGAAATTGGGGAGAATTGGTGTTAGAGCGCATTTTGGAAAAGTCGGGGCTTCGCAAAGACAGTGAATACTCGGTGCAACAGAGCTTCACCAATGAAGATGGCCGTAGGCTGATGCCTGATGTTATTTTGAACCTTCCGAATAACAAAAAAATCGTCATCGACTCTAAAGTGTCACTCGTTCACTACGAACAGTTGGTGAATGCAAATGAAGAAGAGAAGGATGCATTGTCAAAGCTACACCTTAACTCGCTACAACGACATATTAAAGAACTAAGTGAAAAGCGTTACGAGGATATCTACGAGATCGATTCGCCCGACTTTGTGATCTTATTTATTCCGATAGAACCGGCATTTGCGGCTGCCCTTCAGCAAGAGCCCCAGCTTTATCTTAAGGCCTTTGAGCGCAATATTATTCTAGTGACCCCAACTACCCTTCTTGCCACGCTGCGCACAATTGATTCTATGTGGAACAACGAACGACAGCACAAGAATGCCCTTGAAATCGCCCAGCGTGCTGGGGCGTTACACGATAAATTTGTCGGCTTTATCGAAGACCTTAACAAGGTAGGGCTGCGCATGAACGACGCCAAGAAGTCTTACGAAGACGCAATGAAGAAATTGCACACCGGAAACGGCAACGTGGTAAGCAGCATCCTAAAACTTCAGAACCTAGGTGCTAAAGCAAAGAAAGAACTACCTGAAGCCAATAAAGCCAGAGCATTAGTCGAATAGCTGCCTTCTAAATTACTTTGAGAGGTACATTTTTCTTCGAGTATACAACTCGTAGAAGGCGTCGTCTTTAAGGTCGTCAATGAATAAAATGCTCTCTCCAGTGCTTTTCATTTCTGGCCCCAAATTCTTGTTGACATTCGGAAACTTGTTAAACGAAAATACCGGCTGCTTAATCGCGTAGCCTTCTAGTTGCGGATTAAAGGTGAAGTCTTTAAGCTTTTTCTCACCGAGCATAACCTTTGTAGCGTAATTCACATAAGGTTCACCGTAGGCCTTTGAGATAAAAGGTACCGTTCGAGATGCTCTTGGATTCGCCTCAATGATATAAACCGTATCGTCTTTAATCGCGAACTGAATATTGATCAGCCCTACCGTTTTAAGTGCCAGTGCGATCTTTTTGGTGTGATCCTTAATTTGCTGTAAGACAAATTCACCGAGATTAAAGGGCGGAAGCGTCGCGTTAGAATCTCCCGAGTGAATACCGCAAGGCTCAATGTGCTCCATGATACCGATGATATACACTTCTTCCCCATCACAAATGGCATCAGCTTCGGCTTCAATAGCTCCATCTAGATAGTGATCTAGCAAGAGCTTATTATTGGGTATGCTGCGCAATAAGTCTACCACATGCGCTTCTAACTCTTCTCGGTTGATGACGATTTTCATTCCTTGCCCACCTAGAACATAAGACGGACGAACTAACAGCGGAAAGTTTAAGGTCTCAGATAGGGCTAAAGCCTCGTCTGCACTCTCTGCCACCCCAAACCTAGGATAAGGAATACCTAGATTCTTAAGCAGCGTAGAAAAGCTTCCTCTGTCTTCTGCCAAATCTAGCGCCTCAAAAGAGGTGCCAATGATAGGAATTCCGTACCGGCTTAATTTCTCAGCTAATTTAAGAGCGGTTTGACCTCCGAGTTGAACGATTACTCCTTCGGGCTTCTCGTGCTTGATGATATCGTAGATGTGCTCCCAGAAAACAGGTTCAAAGTATAATTTATCAGCTGTATCGAAATCGGTTGAGACCGTTTCTGGATTACAGTTAATCATAATGGTCTCATACCCGCATTCGGCGGCGGCTAACACTCCGTGAACGCAGCAGTAGTCAAATTCAATTCCTTGACCAATTCTGTTTGGGCCCGATCCCAACACCACGATCTTCTTTCGATCAGAAACAATTGACTCGTTATGCACCACGGTTCGGCCATCGGCCAATTGCATCTCTTCTTCGAAAGTAGAATAGTAATAAGGCGTTTGAGCCATAAATTCTGCCGCACAGGTGTCGACTAATTTGTATACTCTATTCACACCTAAGGATTCCCTTTTAGCGTAAACCTCACTTTCTAAGCACTTCATCATGTGAGCGATCTGACGATCAGCGAATCCCTTTTGCTTAGCCTCCAAAAGCAGCGCTTTAGGAAGCGTTTCAATGGTGAAGGTGGAAATCTCTTTTTCCAATTGATGGAGTTCTTCGTACTGCTTTAAGAACCACATATCAATCTTAGTAATGTCGTGAATGCGTTGAAGCGGAATACCTAGCTGTATGGCGTCGTATATCACAAAAACGCGATCCCAACTGGCGACGGTAAGCTTCTGAATGATCTCATCATACTGCGTATAACCTTTTCCATCAGCACCCAGTCCATTTCGCTTGATTTCTAGTGACTGAGTAGCCTTATGAAGCGCCTCTTGAAAGCAACGACCTATACCCATTACCTCTCCAACCGCTTTCATTTGCAGGCCTAATGATCGATCAGCCCCTTCAAACTTGTCGAAGTTCCATCGCGGAATCTTCACGATAACGTAGTCAAGAGTCGGCTCAAAAAGGGCCGAGGTAGTCTTGGTGATCTGATTCTCGAGTTCATCAAGGCTGTAACCAATAGCCAGTTTGGCTGCTATTTTTGCAATCGGGTAACCCGTAGCCTTTGAGGCTAAGGCCGAAGAACGAGAAACCCTAGGATTGATCTCAATGGCAATGATATCTTCAGCTTCATCGGGGCTAACCGCGAATTGAACGTTGCATCCGCCCGCAAAATCACCAATACTGCGCATCATCTTTATCGCCATGTCACGCATGCGCTGAAAGGTTCGATCAGATAAGGTCATCGCCGGAGCAACGGTGATTGAGTCTCCTGTATGAATACCCATGGGGTCCATATTCTCTATGGTACAGATGATAACCACGTTATCGTTTTTATCGCGCAATAGCTCTAACTCGTATTCTTTCCAGCCAATGAGCGCTTTGTCGATCATCACCTCGTGAATCGGAGAAATCTCTAGGCCATAGCTGAGCTGTTTATCAAATTTTTCAGGGTCATAGATAATAGAGGCTCCAGCGCCGCCGAGTGTATACGATGCACGAATACAAAGGGGAAATCCAAATTCTTGTGCAATTTCCTTGCCTTTTAGAAATGAATTTGCAGAGGCCTGTGGCGGCATACCAATTCCAATCTTATACATGAGATCGCGAAACTTCTCGCGATCTTCAGTGATCTGTATGGCATCGATGTCTACTCCGATAATCTCGACATTAAAATCGTTCCATATACCCTTTTCGTCTGCCTCGATACAGAGGTTTAGGGCCGTCTGTCCACCCATGGTGGGTAGCACGGCGTCAATATTCGGATGCTTTTTAAGAATTTCTACAAGTGACTTGGTGGTCAGTGGCAACAAATACACGTGGTCGGCCATAGACGGATCCGTCATGATAGTAGCCGGATTCGAATTGATCAAAACGGTTTCAATACCGTCTTCACGTAAAGACCTTAAGGCCTGAGAGCCTGAATAATCAAATTCACAAGCCTGGCCAATTACTATGGGTCCAGAGCCAATGATTAAAATAGAATTGAGGTCTTTACGTTTTGGCATAACAGGGGGATTTCAAAAAGTTTTGATCAAAAAAAAGGTGTTACCCTAAAAGTAACACCTCTTGATTAGTATTTCAATGCATCAGTCTCGTGCACAACTTATTTCTTGTGACGTGGTTCTGAAGATACAGTCAATTTTTTTCTGCCCTTGGCACGACGGCTAGCTAGAACCTTACGGCCATTAGCCGTGGCCATACGCTCACGAAAACCGTGCTTATTTCTTCTTTTGCGCTTAGATGGTTGATAGGTTCTTTTCATCGCTATTGCTCTTTAATGGTGCCTAGAAAATATTGGGTGCAAATATAGAGATTATTTTAAAATCAACTACAAAAAGTCAATGCGCATAGAAATATGTAATTTTACGCGCGATTAAGTTTACTCACAGATGATTCATAAGAATATAAAGATAATCCTCAGCAGTGTCTCTTTAGGCTATGCCATCTATCAATTCATTGAAGGTTTTATCGGAAACGGTATTTTTTTCACGCTCTTGAGCATACTGATTATGGTGCTTTACTTTAGAAATGAGATCATTCTTTTGTCGTTTTTAAAAATGCGCAAACAAGATCTTGAGGGCACCGAACGCTTGCTTCTTCGCATTAAAAACCCTCAAGGCGCTTTAATTAAAAAGCAACAAGGCTACTACAACTATCTTTTTGGCATCATTTATTCTCAACGCAATTTAAACGAGGCAGAAAAGTACTTCAGAACGGCCTTGAAACTCGGATTGAGCATGGATCACGATGTGGCCATGACCAAGCTTAGCCTGGCCGGAATCGCCATGCAGAAGAGAAGAAAGATAGAAGCGCAAACCCTCCTTACCGAGGCCAAAAAATTAGACAAGGGAAATCTACTTTTAGATCAGATCAAGCTCATGCAGCAGCAGCTAAAAAAGATCTAAATAGTCAAATTGCTCGTTATCAGTTAAATAGTGGTATTTATTAACCGCTTTCTTAACAAGATTTTTACTATTTTTACAAAATCTTAACATTTTAGTGAATCAATGAGCAACCTAGACCTTAAAGACAATACATTTTTAAGACAGTACGAGGTTTGCGTAGAAGGCCACCTCGCCAAAATCGAATACGCCGCGCAAGAGAAAAAGATATTTCTAACGAAATTGGTTATCCCTGAGCAAGTCACTTCAAAAGAGTTTAAGGATGAGTTTATCCGGGCTGTTTTAGATCATATTCAAGAACAAAAACTGAGAGTGGTTCCGACTAGTCCTCAGATAGCCGGATTCCTTCGCAAGCACCGAAATCAATACAAAGAGATGCTCCCCGTTGGCATCCGCATTTAAGTTTAGCCTTTTACGGCTCTAGAAAGTATCCCCTAGCAAATCCTTCTTCGTCAATGCGATCAAGGTGCATATCTACTAGCTTATTAGCTAATTCTGGATTCCAAGGAGTGCGTACCCGCAAGTAGTTCTCGGTAAAACCCTCGGCATACCCATCTTTAATCTCGTGTTCAAAGAGCACCGAATAATTGGTGTTCAGCTGTTCTTCATAAAAAGAGCGCTTCTTCTTGGCAGAAAGGGTTCGCAGCATTTTAGACCGCTTCTTTCTGATAGATAGGGGCACCGATCCGTCCATTTCGGCAGCCAGGGTGTTCTCGCGCTCCGAATAGGTGAACACGTGTAAATAAGAGACGTCTAAGTCCACCAAAAACTGATAGGTCTCCAAGAAGTGGGCTTCGGTTTCTCCGGGGAAGCCCACAATTACATCAACCCCAATGCAGGCGTTAGGCATGATCGATTTAATACGTTCTACCCGCTGCTTGTAGAGGACCCTAAGGTACCTTCTTCTCATGCGCTTCAACAGTTCGTCTGAGCCACTTTGAAGTGGAATGTGAAAGTGCGGAACAAAATGATTGCTAGCCGCTACGAAATCGATAATAGCATCACTTAGTAAATTAGGCTCGATAGAAGAGATGCGCAATCTCGCTATACCCTCTACCCGGTCAAGGGCTTCAATCAGTTCTAAAAAAGTATGGTCGTGCCGCTTGTTACCGTATTCCCCTTTTCCGTAGTCTCCTATGTTTACTCCGGTGAGCACGATTTCTTTAATGTCTTGGTCGGCGATTTCTTTGGCCTGCGCTACCAATTGATTTAAAGGTGCACTTCGAGAAAGACCGCGAGCAAGTGGAATGGTACAATAGGTACAAGTATAGTCACAACCGTCTTGAACTTTTAAAAAGGCACGCGTGCGTTCTCCAATAGCATAACTGCTCACAAAAACCTCGGTTTGCTCGATCTCACAGGCATGCACCTGTCCTGCCCCATCTAATTTAGGCGCTTGTAAAAGCGTTTTTAAATAGGCAGCTAAGCCAAATTTCTCTTTAGCTCCAAGAACCATGTCTACTCCGTCTACTGCGGCGAGTTCTTCGGGTTTGAGTTGAGCATAGCAGCCCACTGCGATGATGTAGGCATTTGGATTTGTTTGATGGGCAGCCTTAGCAATTGATTTAAAGCGCTTATCAGCATTCTCGGTAACCGAACAGGTATTGATGACGTATACATCAGCCTCGGTCTCAAAATCGACCTTGGTGTATCCTTCTTGAACTAATGAACGCGCAAGGGTTGATGTTTCTGAGAAATTGAGTTTACACCCCAAGGTGTAAAAGGCAACCCTATGCTGTGCTGTGACGGCTACTCCCATGTATCTATATGTTTAAATAGAAAGTCGAAGAGCCCTTCTTCGTTTGTATCAAACAGTAGACCTCTGCGTTTCATCATTTCTTCGGCGGTGCGCTTAGCTTTCTCGAGTTGATAAGTGCTTAGACCCTGCGCTCCTCCCCATTTGAAACTAGGGACGAAGTTTCTAGGAAATCCATTCGAAAAGACATTTGAACTAAAGCCGACTACTGTTCCTGTATTAAAGAGCGTGCCTATTGCTGTTTTGGAGTGATCACCCATAACCAGTCCACAAAATTGCATTCCGGTAGGCTCAAAACGCCTAGTTCGGTAACTATACATGCGCACCTCTTCAAGTGTGTTCTTTAAATTGGAGTTCGTCGTATTGGCACCTAAATTACACCACTGACCAATCACCGCATTACCCAAGTACCCATCATGGCCTTTGTTGGAATAGCTGTGCAGGTTTACGTTATTCAGTTCACCTCCCACTTTACAGAAAGGCCCAACCACTGAAGGCCCGTATATCTTGGCACCCATTTTCACGACGGCTGAATCGCCTAGAGCAAAGGGACCTCTAATCAGCGCTCCCTCCATCACCAAGGCATTCTTACCAATATAAATAGGCCCGTTTTGGGTGTTTAAGATAGCACCATATACTTCGGCTCCTTCTTCTAGAAAAACCGGATGCTTTCCAATCACGGTGTTAGACGGATGAAGCGCAGCTGATTTTCGCTGGCCCATCAACTCCTCTATAGAAAGCGGCAAAACCTTATCGAGTAACGCAAATAAATCTGCTACTTGACTTAGGTGATGAACGGTATGGGCTTCGAAATTCACTCTGCTCCATTCGTGTGCTTGCTCACCCACGTTTCTGGCAATTTCTAAACCGTCAGCCACAAGCTGCTGTCCTGGTTTTAATTCGGTTATTGCCTGAGCTAAATCTCTAGTTGGAAACACCGCCGCATTGATAACCACATGAGTTTTTTGAGGGATGTAATGTTCGTACTTCTCGTGCAAGTGAGCTAAGGTGTCGTAATGAAAAACACCTTCGGTGATAAGCCTTTTCCAATGCTCTGCAATCGTCAACGCCCCAAACCGCAGCTCTGCCATTGGCCTGCTCAGCGTTAACGGAAAAAAGTCAATCGATCTGTCGTAGTCACTTAAAATATAATGCATAGACTTTACGGCTTGGAGCTACAAAAGTACAATGAGATCAAAAACAAAACACCCCCGAAAATTCGAGGGTGTTATTATATTAGAAAGACGCTCTAGCTTACTCTTTAGTAAACTTGGCGTATTTGTTTTTGAACTTATCAATTCTACCGGCTGTATCAACCAATTTAGATTTTCCGGTGTAGAAAGGGTGAGAAGTGCGTGAGATCTCCACTTTAATCAAGGGGTAGCTCACACCGTCAACTTCTATTGTCTCTTTTGATTCGGCTGCCGACTTGGTGAGAAACACCTCGTCATTAGACATATCCTTGAATGCTACTAATCGGTAATTTTCTGGGTGAATTTCGCTTTTCATGACCCTATTATTTTTAAGTGTGCAAATATAGCGCAAAGTTTATAGTTTCACAAATAGTGCAGTGTATATTCCGCCAAAATCCATCCGATATCAATAGCTGTTTTTTTAATACTTTTATCATGAACCAATAAATTTCTAATCATGAACTCTTCTTTACCTACGCGTTCTTTCATGCTTACCTACGGAGCTATCCTAGGTGCACTTAGTGTTGTATTCTCTTTTATGCTATACACCATGGACATGCATTACCAAGGCGGAACTATGGTTACCGTGGTGAGCGTGGTGCTATCTGTGGCGCTTTACGCCGTAGGAATGTATCAATACCGCGCGGCTAATGCAGGGTTAATGACCTTTTGGCAAGGAGTTAAACTCGGGGTAGGCATCGCCCTTATCAGTGGCATCATTGTAGTGCTTTTCAACCTGATTCTCACTAGGGTGATCGATCCAGAAACCATGACCAAGGCCATGGATTTTCAACGCGAACAACTCATTGAAAATACCGAATTGACCATTGAGCAAATCGACGCACAGCTAGCGGCTATGCAGAAATTTCAGACTCCAGCCATTCAGGCCGCATTTGGACTTTTGTTCTCGGTGATTTTTGGATTTCTCCTTTCGCTTTTACCGGCCGCCTTACTTAGAAAGAGCGAAGAATAGAAACAGAAAACCGTACTTTTGATGCTGCTATGCAGCTCTCCATTGTCATTCCGCTTTTTAACGAATCCGACTCGTTAAACGAACTGGTCGACTGGATCACCGACGTGATGCAGCGCAATACGATTTCATACGAACTGCTTTTTATCGATGACGGAAGCACAGACGATTCATGGCTAACCCTTACAAGGCTGTGCGCGAGCAACCCTCAGATTAGAGCGCTGCGTTTTACCAAGAATTTCGGAAAGTCGCAAGCGCTGCATGCCGGATTCAAACTGGCTCAGGGAAAAATAGTAGCCACCATGGATGCCGATTTGCAAGACAGCCCCGAAGAATTGCCCGAGATGATTCGGCTTCTAGAATCTGAACAACTCGATCTGATTTCAGGCTGGAAACGCAAGCGTTACGACAACCTGCTCACCAAAAACCTGCCTTCGCGTCTGTTTAACTGGGCCGCACGTAAGAGCTCTAACATTCAGCTTCACGATTTTAACTGTGGCTTAAAGGTGTACCGATCTGAAGTGATTAAAGCCATTGACGTAAAGGGCGAAATGCACCGGTACATTCCCGTTTTAGCCGCTAGTGCCGGTTTCACTAAAATCGGAGAAAAACCCGTCGCGCATCAGGCACGTAAATACGGAATGACCAAGTTTGGTCCTGAGCGTTTTTTGAATGGCTTACTCGATTTAATTACCATCAGTTTTGTGAGTCGCTTTGGCAAGCGCCCGATGCATTTATTTGGTGCCATCGGAGTGTTGATGTTCGTTCTGGGCTTTGTGTTTACTACCTATCTAGGCATTGACAAGCTTTTTTTCAACACTAAGGCACGCTTAATTACGCAGCGTCCTGAATTCTACTTGGCCTTAAGTACAATGATTTTAGGAACTCAATTGTTTTTAGCCGGCTTCTTGGGTGAACTTATTGTCAGAAGTCAGGCCGATAAAGACCGTTACTACATTTCAGAAAAAATCAACCTGAACGAATAGCAATGACCCC
>JADHLU010000006.1 GCA_016780435.1 Flavobacteriaceae bacterium | reverse complement strand
TAGCCCCCTGCGGGCGCCCCATTTTAAGAGCAAAAGAACCGCTACTGCCAGTGAACCCGTCAAAAAATTGAAGGAAAGAGTCGTTCGAATCTCTGATAGCTGCGTTAGATATACGGCATAAACTAGTGCGGAGGCAACTGTGAGCAAGATCAGGGCATTGCGCCAGCGTTTCAACCCTTTTTCATAGAGGCGAACGAAAGTGTCGTCAACCAGCACTCGTTTGAAGTAGTAGAAAGGCTCCGCATAACCCAGGCGTATAGCCACAAAAAATAGGGCTATAGCAAGGTAGAGTGCGGTATAGAGTTCGGTGCTGATCATCTTCAATATGGTATTTAGGGCTTAAAGGAGCTCAGTGAAATTAGTTGAATAGGCTGATTCTTATGTGTGATACCCACGCGAATCGCTAAGGCCTTTCCAATGCGCGGGTCTTGGTCGATGAGGGGTTTTATAAATCCGTCGGCATCTGTTTTTATCAAGACCTGAGCTATCGCATTTTTATGCGTATCGAGTAGGGCGGCGTAGGCTTTGCTTTCGCCCTTCAGTTTTAGTGGGCGCAAGTCATTGAATTGATCAAAAAAACGGGGGCTATAGTAGACGAATTCGTCTAATTCGCTAATCGTTAGCTCACCGTCGGCAGAAGAAGAAACAAGCGTGAGTTGTTGCTGCTCCAATGAGCCCCAGCGTTCATCAAAATCATAGGCGTTAGGTCTGTAGCCAAGACTATTAAGCGAGAGCGCGGGTTTGCCGGTATAGAATTCAAAGAGCGCGGCCTTTTGATAGCCATCTTTGAACAAGACCGTTTCTGTGCTTGTCTTCTGCTCAATGGCCACGGCCCAGTCGCTTACATTGTGGGTTTCAAGTCGCCATGGTGACCACTGCGGAACACTCATGAAGATCCTAAGTACGCCCAACAGTAAAAGGCTTAGCAGCGCAATCGCTTTAAGCCGCTTGGGACGATTTGAGCCTGAATCAAATTGCTCGAAAAACAAGACTAGAGCGGGGTAACAAGCTGGCAAGAGCCATTGCAGCTGTGATTTCTTTTCGAAAGAAGACCAAAAGAAAAAAACCAGCACCCCTAGGGTCATAAAAATCAATCCGCGCTTGAAGGTGTCTGCTGATTTAAGGCGAAAAACTGCGCGGTAAATGTCGTAGGCAAACAGCCCGAACAGCGCTACGGCATTGAGTAGAAAGAGCCCAGTGAATTCTCCAAAAGAATAGGCGTGGTTGGGTCGCTCGCTAAAGTGAAAACGCAGACTGATGAATGCGTTCTCGTACAGCCACCACAAATGCCCACTAAAAAACAGCAGGCTTAGGCCCACCGCTATCCAAGCGTTTCGGTTTTTTAAAAGATTCAGGTTCGATAAAAGGGTGGCCAGTATGATGAGAATGCCCGTGTATTTGCTATACATCAGCCCGGCCATGGCGACCGCCAACCAGAGTGTAGCCCATTTTTTTTGTTGCAGAAATTGCTTGTAAGCGAAAATGAAGAGCGCCGTAAAGAACAGGGTGCCGCTGTCAGGCAGAGTCAGAAACCCATAGAGATTAACCAAGGGTAGGCTGAGTAATACCAGCCAAAAGTTAGTTGAATGACGCTGTTGCGTCTCTTTTTCAAGGCTGAAAAAAACCAAAAAGTAGGCGCCGATGCTTACTAACACGCTGCCCAGTCTTAGGCCGATTTCTCCGTTCAGAAATGCAGATGTAGACGCCAAGAGCGCCACAAAGGGCGGATGGTCAAAATAGCCCCACCTTAACTGTTTGGCGTAGTACCAATAATAGGCCTCATCTTTGAGTAATTCGGTATGCGTAGCTTGTAAGAGGTTTACAAGCAAAATGAGTAGCGCGAAGAACCAAAACGATCTAGAAAGTGACTTCACGCAGCGAAGTTAGTGGTTTTCTCTGCGGTTCATAAGTACAAATATCTACAGTTGCCGTACTTTAGTTTGCTGTGAATAAATCAGTCGTTATAATTCCTACCTATAACGAGATTGAAAACGTCGAGCTCATCATTCAGGCGGTTTTTGATCTGGGCCAAGGCTATCATGTGCTCATCGTAGACGACAGTTCTCCTGATGGCACTGCCGATAAGGTCCGCGAAATGCAGTCGGTTTATGCCGAGACGCTTCACCTTGAGGTGCGGTCTGAAAAGACCGGTTTAGGAACCGCTTACATACACGGATTTAAGTGGGCCTTGTCTAACGATTACGCATTTATTTTCGAAATGGATGCCGACTTTTCGCATACTCCGGCCGACCTTATTCGCCTTAGACAGGCCTGCCTCGACGGAGCCGACGTGGCCGTTGGCAGCCGATACTGTAAAGGGGTGAACGTGGTGAACTGGCCCATTCGAAGAATTCTGCTATCGTATGGAGCCTCCTTGTATGTGCGTATCATAACGGGTATGCCTGTGCATGATCCGACCGCCGGATTCATGTGTTACCGTGCATCGGCGCTAAGAATGATAAACTTTGACGCCATTCGCTTTGTCGGATACGCATTTCAGATTGAGATGAAGTATCGTGCTTATAAGCAAGGCGCCAATATCAGTGAGGTGAGCATCGTGTTTACCGACCGCATAAGAGGGGTGTCAAAGATGAGCGGAGCGATTATCAAAGAAGCCGTTTGGGGCGTGTTTAAAATGCGTCTGGATAGTATCTTTGATAAAAAGCGCTTCTACCATGCCGAAAAAGATTCTTAAAAATGCCACAATTGTATCTGATTCTAAGCGAATTGAGTCAGATCTGCTAATCGAAAACCAATTCATTACCAAGATCGATCGCGACATCTCTGACGCCCAGGCAGAAGTGCACGATTTGAAGGGGGCTTATCTGATCCCAGGGTGTATCGATAATCAAGTGCATTTTAGAGAACCTGGCTTAACGCATAAAGGGACCATCGAAAGCGGCAGCCGCGCAGCTCTTGCGGGCGGAATCACCACCTTCATGGAGCAACCGAATACCAACCCCCAGACGACCACATACGAGGCCCTTGAAGATAAGTACCAGCGCGCCGCAAAATCGGCCTACGTCAACTATTCTTTTTTCTTTGGAGGCACCAACGACAACCTCGAGCTGATCAAGCGACTTCCGATCGACGCCTGCGCCGGAATTAAACTTTTTCTAGGCTCGTCTACGGGGAATATGCTTGTTGATCGAGAAGAGACCATTCGAGGCATCTTTTCCAATACGCAGATGGTCATTGCCGCTCATTGCGAAGACGAAACGATCATTCGTGCCAATACCGCTAAGGCCATTGAGCAATTTGGAGAAGACATTCCCATTGAACAGCACCCGATCATCCGTTCGCATGAGGCCTGTTACGCCTCTTCTTCTCGCGCCATAGAGCTAGCGCGTGAGACCGGAGCTCGCCTGCATGTATTTCACCTTTCAACGGCTCAAGAAATGGAGCTTTTTGACCGTCATCTGCCCTTTTCAGAAAAGCAAATTACCGCTGAGGTCTGTCTGCATCACTTGTGGTTCACCGATGCCGATTATGCCGAGAAGGGCTCGTTGATCAAGTGGAATCCGGCGGTCAAGAGTGCCGATGACCGAAAGGCACTCTGGGAGGGGCTGCGCAACAATACCCTTGATATTTTGGCAACCGACCACGCTCCGCATACCCTTGAGGAGAAGCAAAACAAGTACCTAAAGGCTCCGTCTGGAGGTCCGCTAGAGCAGCATGCGTTAATGGCTTATCTCGATAAGGTTGAAGAAGGAGAACTAGATCTAGAGTTACTCGTGCAGAAGTTTTGCCACAATCCGGCCGAGCTTTATAAGATAGACCGCAGGGGTCATATCAAAGAGGGTTATTATGCCGATCTAGTTACCTTTTCAAAGCGCCCGTACACCGTAGCAAAAGACAACCTGCTTTACCAGTGTCAGTGGAGCCCGTTTGAGGGTCATACCTTCAACCACAGCATAGATAAAGTGTGGGTAAACGGTCACCTCGGGTACGCCCAGGGGCAAATAAATCACGAGCGACACGCCATGAAACTAAAATTTAATCGATGATACGAAATCTACTATTGGGCTTACTGTTTCTCAGTTCTCTAGCGTGTAGCACCCGCATGGTCGAGCCTCCAGAGCGTCTTATTGCGAAAGAAAAATTTGTAAACATTTTGTATGAATTAGCTATTTACAATGGGGTGAAGAACAACACTACTCCGGCCTTCACTACTTCTGATTTGCAGATCATGCCCTACCTCTATTCGAAATACGATTTTGATAGCGTGCAGTTCTTCGAGTCAAACTTTTATTACGCCTCGCGGGGAGACCTCTATGTGGCTATGTACGATACGGTTAGGGCGCGTATAGAGCGCACCGAGAAATTACTCGATTCACTTCGAGAAGTCAGTGTGTCAGCCGCCCGAGAGGCTCAGCAGGCTGAAGATTAGCCGCGTCTAAACTGCTGGTAATTCAGGGCCAATTGTTTTACATAGGCCTCAAAGTCTCTTGCTTTTGTCCCTTCAAATACACTGTACTCATCGAGGGTTTGGTACTTATTTTCAGAATAAAGCGTGTTTATCAGCCCTTCAGAAAGCACGAGTCGCTTAAATCCTAAAAAGGTCATGAGTTTGCTTAGCCTCATAACCGTCAGTAGCTTTTTTTTACTCAAGGCGCGATGTGCTGTAGACTTGTCAACTGCACCTCGTATGAGGTTTATAAGGGTGCAATAAGATAAGTGATGAGAGACCAGGGTCACGTCGAGCTGCTTCTGCTGCTCCATTAATTTTAGACTGCTGCTGACCACATCTTCGGCGGCTATAAAACCGGTTACTCCTGAAAAACAGAGGTCTTTGATGCGAAAGGCCAATTTGAACAGGGCAAGGCTAGGGCTCTTCCAGAAAAAATCACTCAAGATGACACCCGGTCTTACTATCCGAGCGTCTAGGCCCTCTTGTATGCCCCTGAACACCTCTAATTCACCTAGGCACTTTGAGTGACCGTAATACGATCGCTCGTCAGATTCCAAGGCGGCCACTGAACTGATGTAAAGCAATTTCGCAGGTCTAGCCAATAATGCATTTACTAACACTTTTGTTATAGTAACATTGGCTTCAAAAAGCCGCTTTTCGTCTTTAGGATTAAAGGAGATCAAGGCCGCACAGTGTATAACCTGTTTTACGCCATCAAGAGCCTCTTCGACTTCAGCAAGATTGTCAAGTGAGACCTTTAACCAGTCAATAGAAGCGAAAAGGTCTTGGCACTGATTGTAGTCAAAGAAATCACGGATTGTTTCGCGCTTAGACTCGTCGCGATATACCGCTCGAAGCTGTTGCTTTTGCTGAGCCAGATGTAGCAAAAAATGGGCACCTAGCATTCCCGTGGCACCGGTGACTAAAATCATACCCTAAAAGTAGGTAAAGACGACTATATTTGTAGCCCCTGAGATCGATTATGGCACAGCATTTCATAGAAGAACTTCGATGGAGAGGCATGATTCACGACTTCATGCCCGGATTAGAAGAACACCTAAACGAGGCGATGAAAACCGCCTATGTGGGCTTTGACCCAACGGCCGATTCGTTGCACATCGGAAACCTGGTGAGCATTCTCATGCTGCGTCATTTTCAGCTCGCAGGCCATAAGCCTATCGCCTTGGTCGGAGGCGCCACGGGTATGATCGGAGACCCCTCAGGAAAGTCTAAAGAGCGCAACCTGCTCGATGAAGAAACGCTAAGGCACAACCAAGAGGCCATCCAAAAACAGCTTTCTAAATTCTTAGACTTTGACGCCAGCAGGCCCAACGCCGCAGAGCTGGTAAACAATTACGACTGGATGAAAGACATCAGCTTTCTTCAGTTTATCAGAGACGTAGGCAAGCACATCACCGTAAACTATATGATGGCCAAGGATTCGGTTAAAAAGCGGCTGACCGCTGAAGACGCAGACGGCATGTCGTTTACCGAATTCACCTATCAGCTGGTTCAGGGGTATGACTTTTTGCATTTGCACCGCACCCATAAGTGCAGCTTACAGATGGGCGGAAGCGATCAGTGGGGCAATATTACCACCGGCACCGAGCTCATTAGACGCATGGATCAGTCTAAAGGGTTTGCGCTCACCTGCCCACTTATTACCAAGGCCGACGGTACCAAATTCGGAAAAACCGAACAAGGAAACGTTTGGCTCGACCGCAAGCGCACCTCACCCTACCAATTCTACCAATACTGGATGAATGTGTCTGATCAAGATGCTGAAGCCTTTATCAAAATCTTCACCCTTTTAGATCAGGCCACCGTAAACGCACTCATCAGCGAGCACCAAGAAGTGCCTCACTTGCGACTGCTTCAGCAGCGACTCGCTAAGGAGATTACTGTACTGGTTCATTCAGAGACTGATTACGAAAATGCGGTAGCCGCTTCGGCTATTTTCTTTGGAAAATCGACTAGCGACGATCTCAAGGCATTACCTGAAGATGTACTCTTGGAGGCCTTCGCTGAGGTGCCTTCTGCTGAATATGCGCTCTCTGAACTCGCTCAAGGGCTATCTATTGTGGATGCGCTGTCGCTGCAAGATGCAAGTGGAGCCCCTCTGTTCTTAAGCTCTAAAGGAGAAGCCCGTCGCGAATTGAAACAGAACGCCATATCGCTAAACAAAGAGAAGGTAAGTGATGCCGAAATGATGCTCACCCCAGCCCACTTGCTAGCCGAAAAATTCATGGTACTTCAGCGCGGAAAGAAGAATTACTTCTTATTGAAATTTGTGTAGCGGCTCAGGCCATCATCAAGTTGCACCCCCTGAGTTCAGCGCTGTCAAAGCGACCAAGCACCTCAAAGGTATTGTCTTCATTTATTCTGCCCAGATCGTCTGTGGCGATGAAGCTGCACGAATGAATGTTCGCCAAATCAATTACATTAATACCTCCGCTGCGCCCAATAGGCATATAGGTAAACGGATCTTCTGCCTCTCTGATCAGCACCCGCATCCAGGGTGGAGTCTCAAACAGGCCTTCGCCTTTCGAATAGGCCTGAGATAGCAGCTCGGTCATGCCGTATTCAGAGTGAATGCTGTTTAAGCCAAAAGCTTGTTTCAATTGCGCATGCACCTCTTCGCGCACGAGTTCTTTTCTTCGACCCTTCATTCCGCCCGTCTCCATAACAATCGTATTCTTGAGTGGTCTTAAAAAACGCTCTGACAGATCGAGAAGCGCATAGGTCACCCCTATCAGCAGGGTCTTTTGATCACCCTCAAAAAGGCTTTCGAAGTCGTCGTCAATCGAAACATAGCCCGACCCAGGCGCCGACTCTTTTAGCATGCGGTCTACCATATAGATAAGCGAAGAATGGCGCTGCTCTAGGTAAGAGGGTAGCAGGGCCAGCAGGCGATACGAAGAAATAGGTCCGTAGAAGTGATCAAAGCCCGCCATAAAACTCTGTTCATAAACCCGTGGATCGATCACGTAATGCGTGCTTCTCTGGGCTGACCCCGTGGTGCCCGAACTCTTAAAGGTGAGGGTTTTACTGTCTACAGGGTCTGCACAACTAACCCTGTGGCTCTTAAAGAACGAGATCGGCAAAAACGGTATGTCTTCGATGCGCCGAACCTCAGTCGGATGTTTACCCAACAGATCACAAAATCCGTGATATACTTTATTGTTGAGGTATTGATAGCGAAATAGAGCAAGCGCTTGCTCTGAGAAACGTTCAGTAGATAGGGGTTCAAAAGAGGGCTGTGGAATAATCACACACCAAAAATACCTCAGAAACAGCTGAAATAACCAGTTAACATTTAAATAACGCTCAATAAACCCTTAGCAAACAATGAGCATAAAATCGATTTTCAATCTTAACATTCAGCTAAGAGACGCCCTGATTCACTACCCTAGTTTTGTCTCAAAATCTTTTAAACCCAAAAAAATGAAAAAATCAATCTTAGCTCTATCTCTTGCTGGAGCTCTTATGTTCTCTTCTTGTGAGTCAGAAGTGACGGTTGACCAAGCAACCTTACAATCTATTGTAGATCAGGCTGTTGCCGCTGCTTTGGCAAACTACCCTTCTTCTGAAGCCATCGCTACTGCTGCTAGAGAAGCTGCTACCGCTGCCGTTGCTGCTGGTTTCGCAGGTCAAGAAACCGTAGATGTTGAGGCCGCCATTGCTGCTGCTTTGGCCGCTTCTGAGGCGTTGACTAATCCTCCTGTTCAACGTGTAGGTTCTGGTGGTATTACTACGATTACTGCAAGCACTACTTGGACAAATGATAAAATTTGGTTGATGGATGGTAAAGTTGTGGTTGAAGATGGAGCTACACTTACTGTCGAAGCAGGCACTATCGTTAAAGGCGCAAAAGGAACAGGTGCCAATGCAACCGTTCTTATTGTTGCTAAAGGTGGTAAGATCAATGCTGTTGGTACTGCCGATAAGCCAATCATCTTCACAGACGTAGATGATAATATAGTATATGCTAACGGTTCAACTAGCCCTAACCGTTCTTTAACTGATAAAGGTCTTTGGGGTTCTGTAATTCTTTTGGGTAAAGGAACTACTGGAGCTGCCGGTGGAGTAGCTAACATTGAAGGAGTTGTTTCGGGTTATACATTTACTCAATACGGAGGTTCAACTCCTGCAGACAGTTCTGGAGAAATGCAATACGTATCTATCCGCCACACTGGAACAGCAGTTTCTCCAGGTAACGAGCTTCAGGGCTTGACCATGGGTGGTGTTGGTTCAGGAACAGTTATTGAAAATATCGAGTTATTCGGATCTGAAGATGATGGAATCGAGATTTTCGGAGGTTCTGTTGATGTAACCAACCTAGTAGTTGCTTACCAAGATGACGACGCTATTGACTTAGATCAAGCTTATGACGGAACTATCTCGAACGCAGCTGTCTTCATAGGCTCTGGATCAGATACCGTATTTGAAATTGATGGTACTGAGGATCCTGCAGGAGCAATTGTAGGTTCTTACACC
Organism: Flavobacteriaceae bacterium; assembly: GCA_016780435.1. The sequence goes on along the minus strand of JADHLU010000006.1, from coordinate 6,041 downwards.
TTGACTGGAGTAACAGCTTATGGTAATGGTGACGCAGTAAAAACCGCCGTATTTGGTGATTGGAAGTCAGACGCTACTGGCTTTAACGAAAACATTCTTTATGTTGATTTTAAAACAGGATCTACGATCAAAGGAATAGATGCTGATACGTATGATGGTGCTGGAACTGCAGCTGCTACTGGTAAATTGAACTACAAAGACATAGTTGTTGTATCGACAGACACTAAGGCAGCCATTTTAAATGGAAAAGCTACTGAGGCCTCTGCTACCTGGTTAACTGTTGCGGCCGCAAGGCCATCAACTGGAGGTGCAGATGAAAGTGTATTCGCTTGGACTCAGTTGTACTAATCTTAAACTAAATAAACACCTAACAAATAGCCCTAATTACTTAGGGCTATTTTTTGATTTTATACATGAAAAACATTTTCTTTTTGATTGCGAGTATAGCTTCTTTACAAATTGCTCTTGCTCAATCTGTGGTTTCTGGTGTAGTTATTGACGGGGATTTTAATGAACCGCTAGCCTTTGCAAATGTAATCGTGAGAGAAGCGGGGAGCACTGAGACTTTGGCTGGAGTAATTACTGACTTCGAAGGGAGATATACATTGAATATTGAAAAGCCAGGAACTTACGAGGTCGAGTTTTCTTATTTGGGTTATGAAACGAAGATTGTAAGTGATTTGGCTGTCAGTATTTCTGGCGAAATAGAGGTGAGTATCGTATTGAATCCCGTTGCTAATGCTCTAGAAGAGGTTGTGGTGACTACTTCGGCAAGAAAGAACAGTGAGGCTTCAGTACTCGCCATTCAGAAAGGAGCAGTTACGCTTTTAGACGGACTTTCTGCTCAGACCATTCGAAAATCTGGAGATGGCAATGTTGCATCGGCAATAAAACGCATTCCAGGTGTTTCTGTGCAAGGAGGAAAATTTGTTTACGTAAGAGGTTTAGGTGACCGCTATTCAAAAACACTGCTTGGAGGGCTAGAGGTTCCAGGGCTCGATCCTGACCGAAACACCCTACAGTTGGATATTTTTCCGACCAATCTATTAGATAATATTCTGGTGAGCAAATCGGCTAGCGCAGACCAAGGTGCCGATTTTACTGGAGGAATTGTGGACGTATTGTTGAGAGACTTCTCTGCACTTCCAGAGTATACCTTTTCAATATCAACGGCGTACAATTCAATTACCAATTTACAAGACACCCCGGCATTACCCGATTACGCTCTAAACAACTTCTTTTTTGATAGTGGTAAGAATGAACTTCCGTTCTCCTCTACACGTGTCTTTGATCGACCAGAAAGTATAACCACCCCAGCTCAAGAGCTTGAGCTCAGAAATGGAACACTCTCACTCACTAGACAATTAGGAGTTAGTCGAGAAAATAACCTATTGGATGCAAGTGTTGGTGTAACAGCCTCTAATCAATTTAATCTATCTGAGAAGAGCTCAATTGGGTACATCGCTTCACTGAACTACAAATACGATTCGGACTACTATCAAAATGCCGTAAACGGAAATATTGCAATACGCGAAACAAGACCTGAACCGTTTGATGCCCAAGAAGGAGAATTAGGAACTATTCAGGCGATTGCTAGTGGATTATTTGGGGTTTCACTTAAAACAGGTAACGCTAAGCACAAGGCCTTAGTTCTTGCCATTAGAAGCGGAGAGAGTAATTCATTCGATGGATTTATTCAGGATTTCATTGAAAATCCGTATTTCGGAGTCACAAATTCAATGACCCATACCGAGAGAAACATTATTAGTTTTCCGGTATCGGGTTCGTATAGAATAGGTTCTAAGTTGGCCCTCGACTGGAAGGTAGCTCCTTCAATGGTAGAGGTTAGGGATATAGATTTTCGAAAGACCGTATTTAATCAATTAGAGAACGGCACTCGGTTGATCGACAACTCGGTTTCTTCTCTGCCTCAACGATTATGGCGAGATCTAGATGAAGTTGCCCTATCAGGACGTTTTGATATAAAATATGACTATACTTTTGGTAAATCTACAAGTCAATTAAAGATTGGAGCTGCCTATTTGAACAAGAATCGAGACTTTGGTACTGACTTCTTTACCATAGGTTTTAGAGGATCATCTGTGGTTCTCGACGGAGACTACAACAATATTTTGAATCCAAACTTTATCTGGAATAGAAATAGGGATACAGGTTCCTTTATTATCGGAGAGTTTCAGCCTACCAATCAATATGAGTCAGAGAGTGAAACTATAGGGGCTTACATTTCAAATGAATTTAAGTTCTCAGACCAATTCAAGGCTGTCGTTGGCTTACGTTACGAAACCTATGAGGTAATCTATACGGGACAGAGTATTGAAGGAACCCTCTTCAATCAAGAGCAATTCATTGACGTTAGCGATTTCTACCCCTCTGCAAACCTCATTTATTCATTTAATGAGAAGGTAAATCTAAGAGCTTCGTATTCAAAGACAACGGCGAGGCCTAGCTTTAAAGAGAACTCCGCTGCCAATATTTACGATCCGATTACTGAACGTTTCTTCGTGGGTAATACAGGTTTAGTACCTACCTATGTAGATAACTTTGATGTGCGTTGGGAGAAATACGGAGAGGGAAATGAATTTGTTGCGGTTAGTGCGTTTTATAAATTGTTCAGTGACCCTATCGAGATTAACTATTTCGATATATCAACCCCAAATACATTGATTGCTCGCAACACTGAGGAGGCATTGGTTTATGGCGCAGAATTTGAATTTAGACAGAATGTTATTGATAATAATGTTGAGCGTCTTTCATTAAACCTAAACGCATCAGCTATAGTTTCTGAGTTAACTATGAGTCAAGCTGAGTTTGATGCGCGAAAGGCGGTTACACCAAATGCCGATATTGATAATAAACGTGAACTCCAAGGTCAATCACCCTATTTAATTAATGCCGGATTTAGCTATAATCTTTTCGATAAAGATCTTGAAGCAGGCGCTTATTATAATGTTCAAGGAAGAGCCCTTCAGGTTATTGGTATCGGACAGTTTCCTGATGTATATACAGAGCCGTTTCACAGCTTAAATGTAAATGTGAGCAAGCGCTTCGGTGAAAAGAAGAACACTACTGTTTCGCTTAAAGTAGACAACTTGTTGAACGATGTAATTGAAAGTCGATTTGACTATTTCGGAAACACAGAGTTTTTATTCTCTAGCCTTAAGCCAGGTGTGAACACTACCTTAGGCGTGTCATTCAAATTCTAAACCACAGCGTTTTTTGCTGGATTTTTAACCCACTGCCTAGCATTGGGTTTTTTTATGGTTAAATTGTAGAGTCTTAAAGTTTAAGTAAAAGTTAACTTCGGCCTCTAAAGGGCTTGATTGATTACCTTAGGGCCATAACTGCTGTAAGCAATGAAAAACGAAGACGTTCGCATTCTGCTTGTCGATGATGAGCAAGATATACTTGAAATCGTCGGCTATAACCTCTCTTTAGAAGGATACCAAGTATTCACTGCAAAAAACGGCATTGAAGCCGTGTCTAAGGCAAAGAAAAAGCAGCCACACCTGGTTATATTAGATGTGATGATGCCTGAGATGGACGGCATTGAGGCCTGTGAGATCATGCGCAATACCCCCGGGCTCGAAAACACTATAATCACTTTTTTGACTGCTAGGGGTGAGGACTATTCAAAGCTCGCTGGTTTTGAAGCGGGCGCCGACGACTACATTCAAAAGCCCATTAAACCGAAGGTGTTGGTTTCAAAGGTGAAAGCCTTACTGCGACGCAGTAAAGAGCAGCAATCAGACGATTCAGACGTACATAAAGTTGGTAACCTGGTGATCAACCGCGAGGAGTACAAGGTGATTAACAATGGCAAAGAGATGTTTCTTCCGCGTAAAGAGTTTGAGCTGCTAGCTCTTCTTACCTCAAAGCCTGACAAGGTCTTTAAGCGTGAGGTGATACTAGAAAAGGTTTGGGGTAATGAGGTCGTGGTCGGCGGACGCACCATTGACGTTCACATTCGAAAACTAAGAGAAAAAATAGGAGACGATCATTTTAAAACCGTAAAAGGAGTAGGGTATAAATTTGTACTTTAACCCCTTATGGCGGGTAATTTTAAAAATGCGAATCCGTTTGCGCTGAAATACGCGTTTTACATCTCCCTGACGGCAACCGCCGTTTTACTGCTTATTTTCTTTTTTGCTGGTCTAAGACTCTATTGGATTTTGGCCCTTTTCTTCCTGATACTTTTCGCAATCGCCTTTCTGTCGCTTCGCGCCGGGGTTGAAAACTATGTATTAAGGCTGATCAAGAATGTTTACAAAGAGGTGTCACTGCTTGAGGGTATACGCTTTACGGGAAATAGTGTGAGCAATGATTTAGAATCGCTGACCTCAGATATTGAGAAGTTTGCGCGCGGTAAGAAGATAGAGATTGAAACGCTGAAGATTCGAGAAGAATACCGAAAAGACTTTCTTGGAAACGTCGCCCACGAGATGAAGACGCCCCTCTTTACCATTCAGGGCTATATTCTCACCCTGCTCGATGGAGCGATGGAAGACAAAAAGATCCGCAAGAAGTACCTCGACCGCGCTAACAAGGCAGTTCAGCGCTTGCTGTACATCGTAAAAGACCTAGACACCATTACCAAGCTCGAATCGGGTACGCAGCAGGTGTCTAAGCATCCGATCGATATTATTGCGCTGATTAGAAGCGTATTTGAGATGCTGGAGATGAAGGCCGAGAAGAAAAATATTTCACTCATTTTTGACCGGCCTTATCTGAAAGAAATCACGGTTCTCGCCGATCACGAAAAGATCGAACAGGTGCTGATTAATCTCATCGAGAATTCGATTAAATACGGGCACACTAACGGCACCACCGAGGTGAGCGTAGAAGACCTGGTTAAAGACAAAGTCATTGTGCGCGTAACCGATAATGGAGATGGTATTAGCCGCGAGCACCTTCCGAGACTATTTGAGCGCTTTTACCGGGTCGATAAGAGCGGATCGCGCAAAGAGGGCGGGTCTGGCCTTGGACTCTCTATAGTGAAACACATTGTTGAGGCGCACGGAGAGCGCATTTACGTCGAAAGTGAGCCCGATGTGGGGTCAGAGTTTTCGTTTACGCTTCAAAAAATCGAGAACACCGAATCGAAATCGACCTCAGAACTGAACTGAGCGAGCCCGCTGTAATCGTTCACCCTATCTAACTGCTCTAGGCTAAAGCCATCCTGACTGCAACTGGGAACCACCTTTTGGGCGTCTAGACGTTCGGCGATGTGCACCTGTTCGTACTGCCCGGGGGTGGGAATAAAGAAGGCCTTTTTGCCCAATTTGGCTAGGTCCATCACCGTGGTATAACCCGAACGGCACAGAATAAGCGCACTTTGACGAACGGCTTGCATTAACTCCTCTGACTGCATATAGTTTACAACGGTTAAGGTTCCTTCAGAAAGCGGCAGTTCGCGTTTTTGCTGTTGAGGCTCTATCTTGCCCTGAACCATAAGCGCGGTACCTCGGTACTGCTCTAGGGCGTTAAGCAGTTTTTCTTCGAGCATAGTACGCTGTGGCTCTGGCCCCGACAGCAGCACCATGAGGTCGTAAACCAGGGGCTCCTCTTTTTTCTCAAATCGACTGAGCGTGCCTAGATAGATTAAATTTTTGGGCTTTTTGTCGAGATGTCCAAGCCTCCCGGTGAGGTTGTTTTCCGATTCAAAATCGGGTACCCATACCGCGTCGTATTTTTTGAACACCTGTTGATGTAGCTTAGAGCTGATGTAGGTGGTGCTACCCGAAAGCACGCGCAGTTGGTGGGTAATAAAAACATTGGGTATTGAGCGATAGAACACACCAAGGCGGTTATCGGAGATGATTCCGGTCACCTTTTCGGCCTTGACTATGCGCTTCACGTCTTGGCGCTCTTTGTACATGGCCCACAGAATCTTGTACGAATTCAGGATCATTTTGAGCTTGAACAGGCGTCCGTCTTTGGCATAGCTGATGCGGTAAGAAGACAGCTCGTAGTGCTTCAGCTGAGGAAATTCTTTCTGAAGCAGGCCTAGGGCGACTCCGTCT
>JADHLU010000005.1 GCA_016780435.1 Flavobacteriaceae bacterium | reverse complement strand
CTCAATCGGATTAAAACTTTTCGGAAAGATTTAATCGATGTGGCACGCTGATTTTAAAATTAACGGCTTAGACTTTGAGATTATTCAAGCGTATGAAAATGCAAACCGCTCTCAACCCTCGAACGTCTTTCTTCAACAAGTGGTTGATCTGGCGGCAAAACTCAGTGATGAGTCGGCTTTGGTTCAGGTGCAGTCATCGGGATCTACTGGTGCTCCTAAGACCTTCACTTTAGATCGACAAGAACTTATCGCGTCGGCTGATCTAACACTCGATCAGTTCAACTTAACGCCTTTATCGCGAGTCTTATTGTGCCTTCCGATCACCGCAATATCTGGGCTCATGATGCTCGTTAGGGCTATGAGGGGAGGCCTAGATCTTTATGTCACCGAACCTGATTCTGGGCCCTTGGAGCACTTTGAAACGAAGCCTGAGGGTTTTTTTGATTTTGTGGCTTTGACTCCGTACCAATTGTCTCATTCGCTAAATCACCTAAATAAGGTTAAGACCTTGTTGGTGGGCGGAGCACCCCTGACCAAGGAGCAACTGTCAGCTATACCTGAAAACCTCAACTTAACTATAGTTGAGAGCTACGGTATGACAGAAACTTTGTCTCATGTAGCGTTGAGAAATCGGTTTCCGGTCGAAGCTCCTTATTTTAGTGCCATTGGCCCTATTAAGTTTTCTTTAGGGGATGCGCAAAACCTGATCATTCATGCTCCTCATTTAAAGCAGAGTCCACTAATTACTTCAGACCGTGTTCGGCTTGCTTCTGAAACTCAGTTTAGTTACTTAGGGCGTGTTGACCACGCGATAAATTCTGGTGGCGTTAAGTTTTTTCCGGAGCAAATCGAGCAAAAAATTCAGCATTTACTGGCTGAAAACTTCTTTGTGGCCGGATGTTCTCATGAAACCCTAGGCCAACAAATCACTCTTTTTATCGAAGGGGATGAACCCGCTCGGGCCAACGAAGTGCACCAACTGCTGGATCAGGTGAATTGGAAGGGCTACGAAAAACCAAAAAAGGTGTGGATGCTAAAGCAGTTTAGTTACACGCCTACACATAAAATAGATCGCGTAAAAACCCTAGCCCAACTAGACCTGTAGTAGGCCCATAGAAAAGGCCTCTTGATGGGGATTGTTATTGGCCATTTCTATGCCCAATGAGAGGTGTCTGCGCGTTTCAACAGGGTCGATGATGCCATCTGTCCACAGGCGTGCAGCAGCGTAGTATGGTGAAGTCGTCTCGGTGTATTTGGCCTCAATATTTTGAAGTAAAGCAGCCTTATCTTCATCAGTCAGCGTCTTTTTGCTCTGTGCGTATTTACCCTCTTCAATTTGCAGTAGAACTCGCGAGGCAGACTGACCGCTCATTACGGCAATTTCGGCTGACGGCCACGAAAAAATGAGACGCGGATCATAGGCTTTTCCGCACATGGCATAATTACCGGCTCCATATGAATTACCAACAATAATGGTAAACTTCGGAACCACAGAATTGCTTACCGCATTAACCAGCTTTGCTCCGTCTTTAATGATGCCTTGATGCTCGCTTTTACTGCCGACCATAAAGCCGGTTACATCTTGTAAGAACACGAGAGGAATGCGCTTTTGGTTGCAGTTGGCGATAAACCGGGTGGCCTTGTCGGCTGAGTCAGAATAGATTACTCCTCCAATTTGCATCTCGCCTTTGGCATTTTTGGTCACCTTGCGTTCATTGGCGACTAGGCCTACGGCCCATCCGTCTATACGGGCGTACCCTGTTATCAGGGTCTTGCCGTAGTTTTCTTTGTACGGCTCAAAAGAATCGGCATCGACAAGACTCTCGATAAGCTCAGTCATGTCATAGGGCTCAGATCGGCTCTCTGGCAATAGGGTGTACACCTCTTCAAGCGCTCTCTTGGGGGCCTGAGACACCGCGCGATTGAATCCTGCACTTGCTGTTTCACTTAGTTTCCCAATTAGGGATTGAATCTTTTCTAAAGCTGCTTGATCTGAGGGTACCGCATAATCAACCACCCCAGAAATAGAGCTGTGCGTGTGTGCTCCGCCTAGGGTTTCTTTGTCTACATCTTCTCCAACCGCAGCCTTTACCAGGTAAGGTCCAGCTAGAAAAATAGAACCCGTTTTTTCAACAATTATGGCTTCATCGCTCATTATGGGTAGGTAGGCGCCTCCGGCCACACAAGAGCCCATTATAGCTGCAATCTGGGTGATGCCCATACTGCTCATCTTCGCATTATTTCTGAAAATGCGCCCAAAGTGCTCCTTGTCTGCAAAGCTCTCGTCTTGTAACGGCAGATAGACACCGGCACTGTCTACCAAATAAATAATCGGAATTCGGTTCTCTATAGCGATTTCTTGAGCGCGCAGGTTTTTCTTCGCTGTCATCGGAAACCAAGCGCCTGCTTTTACCGATGCGTCGTTAGCCACCGCTATGCACAGTCGACCATTGATTTTTCCTATTTGCACAATCACGCCTGCCGAAGGGCAACCTCCGTGATCCAGGTACATATTATCAGCAGCCAGTTGCCCAATTTCTATTACTTCAGTAGGGTGGTCAAACAAAAAGTCTAGCCGCTCCCTGGCAGTCATCTTTCCTTGATCGTGCTGCTTCTTCAGTTTAGAAGCTCCGCCTCCAAGAGCGATTCTGTCGCGCTTTTCGTTAAGTGCTTTTACCTCGTTTCGATGGTGAATTTCGCGGGTTAGCTGCTTTTTAGACTTGGTCATCTCTATCTTCAATTGCCTCTGCAATTTACGATTAATTGATCCATTTTTACGACCTTTACCGCCACACACAGTGCTACTTAAATCATGAATAAAAACACAGTCTTGGCGTACGCCACCTTTTTGATGATACTCATGGGCCTCGTTCTTTTGGCGCTAGCTGCTTTCAAATACGATGAAGTAGCCGGTTGGGGTTTTGCTACAGTAGGTATTGGTTTCTTCGCCATAGCATGGGTGTTTAATGCGCTAAAAGGAAGAGTTTAATTCACAGAAACATGTCAGACGATAAAAAAGTAATCTTCTCGATGACGGGGGTCACCAAGACCTTTACCAACGCGAACACCCCAGTGTTGAACAATATTTATTTGAGCTTCTTCTACGGAGCCAAGATTGGTATTTTGGGGTTAAATGGGTCTGGAAAATCAACCCTGCTCAAGATTATAGCAGGTGTAGATACCAATTTTAGGGGCGATGTGGTGTTTTCTCCGGGCTACTCTGTGGGCTATCTCGAACAAGAACCCCAACTAGACGAAACCAAAACGGTCATCGAGATCGTTAAAGAGGGGGTTGCCGAAACGGTAGCTGTGCTCGATCGCTATAACGAAATCAATGATTTATTCGGTCAGCCCGAGGTTTACGAAGATGCCGAGAAGATGCAGAAACTCATGGATGAGCAAGCTAAGCTGCAAGATCAAATTGACGCCTTAAATGCCTGGGAATTAGATACCAAGCTAGCCATTGCCATGGATGCCTTGCGCACTCCAGAACCCGACATACCCATTAATGTACTCAGTGGTGGAGAGCGGCGACGCGTGGCCCTTTGTCGCTTACTATTGAAAGAGCCCGATGTATTACTGTTAGATGAGCCAACAAACCACCTTGATGCCGAATCGGTGCTGTGGCTTGAAGAACACCTTGCCCGCTATAAAGGAACGGTCATTGCGGTAACCCACGACCGTTATTTCTTAGACAATGTGGCCGGATGGATCCTTGAACTAGATAGAGGCGAGGGTATACCGTGGAAAGGTAATTACTCTTCATGGCTAGATCAGAAATCTAAACGATTAGCCCAAGAGAGTAAGCAGGCAAGCAAGCGTCAAAAAACCCTTGAACGCGAATTAGAGTGGGTCAGACAAGGCGCCAAAGGAAGGCAGACTAAGCAAAAGGCTCGTCTCAACAACTACGACAAGCTGCTGAATCAAGATCAGAAACAACTCGAGGAGCGATTGGAAATTTACATTCCCAATGGTCCGCGACTGGGAACCAATGTCTTAGAAGCGGTTGACATTTCTAAGGCATTTGGAGATAAGTTGCTTTATGAGGGGTTGAGCTTTAAGCTTCCTCAAGCAGGAATCGTTGGTGTCATCGGTCCAAACGGAGCAGGTAAAACCACCTTGTTTCGAATGATCATGTCAGAACTAGAGCCTGATACTGGAACATTTAGCGTTGGTGAAACCGCTAAAATCGCTTATGTTGATCAAGCGCATTCGTCTATAGATCGCGAAAAATCTATTTGGGAAAACTTTTCAGAGGGTCAAGAACTCATCATGATGGGGCAGCGCGAAGTGAACTCAAGAGCCTACTTAAGTCGCTTCAACTTTTCGGGAAGTGAGCAAAATAAGAAAGTCAAGCTGTTGTCGGGAGGGGAGCGAAATCGACTTCATCTGGCGATGACCTTAAAAGAAGAGGGTAATGTATTACTTTTAGATGAGCCAACTAATGACTTAGATGTCAATACATTAAGGGCTCTAGAGGAAGGCTTAGAGAACTTTGCCGGTTGTGCAGTGGTTATTTCGCATGACCGTTGGTTTTTAGACCGAATTTGTACTCATATTTTAGCCTTTGAAGGAAACTCATCGGTATATTTCTTCGAAGGTTCTTTTTCTGAGTACGAAGAAAACAAACGAAAACGATTGGGTAAAGATCTCAATCCGACCCGTATCAAGTACAAAAAACTGACACGTTAGCCGCTGTATTCTTGTGGTTTTGCTCGAAATCACCCTATATTTGCACCTGTTAACAAAACCTATCTTAAGATCTTAATTATGGAAAAAAACCAGTCTAAAGCGTTGCCAGCGATTCTAGGAGTCCTCTTTGTTGCTGCAGCAGCTTTCGCAATCAGCCTTTATATCAGTGGTAAAAATACCGAGGAGGCTTTAAATGCTGAAAAAGCAGCGGTAATCGAAGAGTTAGAAGGGCTTAAGTCTGATTACGACAAGTCTATTCTAGAAAACAATGCGCTCAGCGAGGAATTATTAGCCGCAAGAAGCGAGATCGCCAACTACATAGACTCTGTATCTTCTTTAAAAGCAGATGTAGCCACTTTAATGCGTTTTCGCGGTCAGGTTTATCAGTTGCGCAAAGAGCGTGAAACCCTTATGGCACGTCTTGACTCTTTGACTGCTAGTAATTTAGCCTTGAAGTCGTTGAACGATAAAACGCAACAAGAATTAGAGCGCGTTGCCGCTTTGAATGATTCTATTGTTCAGCAAAACATCATTTTAGAGCAAGAAAATAGAATCGCTGCTCAGCTTAAACTAGATGCCCTTGATGTTCAAGCCGTACGTGTTAAAAACAACGGAGACTTTAAATCAGTTAAACGAGCTAAGAGAGCAGATAATTTCAAAATTTGTTTCACCGTAAGAGACAACGCCGTAACTAAGGCCGGAGACAAGAACTTCTTTGTTGAGGTTATGGGCCCAGATGGTGCACTTATAGGTAATTCAGAGTCGGTTACAGTTAATAACCGCTCGCTTAAAGTGAGTAAAGTGACTGCCTTCTATTATGAAAATCAAACACTAGATGTTTGTGATTATGTGGAGAATGCTGGAAATGATTTCCCTAAAGGAAACTACATGGTTAACATATACGATAATGATTTAGAACTGATTGGAACCTCAAAGTTCTTCTTGAAATAAGTAGTTTCTAAGTCTTACCAACAAAAAAGGCCTCGCATTGCGGGGCCTTTTTTTGTGTACGCATTTTGGCTCCCTTAGAGCGATCCAGTCATCTGTTCAGGCTTAACCCAAGCATCGTATTCTTCAGCGCTCAGGTACCCCAACCTTACCGCCTCTTCTTTAAGGGTAGTGCCGTTTTGATGGGCCGCATTAGCAATTTCTGCTGCCTTGTAGTAGCCGATCTTTGGATTCAAGGCCGTTACTAACATCAGCGAATTATTGACTAACTCTTCTATGCGCTTGGTATTGGGTTCTATACCTCTAGCGCAGTGTTCATCAAAGCTTAAAGCTGCATCCCCTAATAGTTGGGCTGACTGTAAAAAGTTAGCGGCCATGAGTGGTTTAAACACATTTAATTCATAATGTCCTTGAGTTCCTCCAATGGTGATGGCCATATCATTACCCATTACTTGAGCGCAAACCATAGTAAGGGCTTCCGATTGTGTAGGATTAACCTTTCCGGGCATAATTGAACTACCCGGCTCATTTGCAGGGATGAGTAATTCTCCAATTCCCGATCGCGGACCAGAGGCCATTAGGCGTATGTCGTTTGCGATTTTATTGAGCGAAACAGCCAGTTGTTTTAAGCTTGAATGAGATTCTACTATGGCGTCGTGCGCAGCTAAGGCTTCGAATTTATTGGCAGCCGTCACAAAAGGAAGATTGGTGAACTTAGCGATATATTCTGCTACTAATGGGGCATACCCGCTTGGGGTATTGAGTCCCGTTCCTACAGCCGTTCCGCCTAAAGCGAGTTGAGCCAAATGGTCTAGGCTGTTTTCGGCTGCTTTTATTCCAAAGCTAAGCTGAGCTACATAGCCTGAGAATTCTTGCCCAAGGGTCAATGGGGTAGCATCCATAAGGTGGGTTCGCCCGATTTTTACTACCGATTGAAATGCGGAGCTTTTTTGCTGAAAGGTATTTTTTAGTGCCGTAACTGCGGGTAGGGTGTGATTAACGAGCTTGTCATAGCAGGCAATATGCATAGCTGTTGGAAAGGTGTCGTTCGAAGACTGTGATTTGTTCACATCGTCATTCGGGCTCAAACTGCGCTCTCCTTCTCCCAAAACATGACCCTCAAGTACATGTGCTCTGTTTGCGATAACCTCATTCACATTCATGTTGCTCTGCGTTCCTGATCCAGTCTGCCAAGTAACGAGCGGAAATTGATCGTCAAGTCGGCCCTCGAGAATTTCATCGCAAACCTGTGCAATTAGATCGCGTTTTTGAGTGCTTAAAACGCCTAGATCTGCGTTTGTAAAAGCCGCAGCCTTTTTTAGCACGGCGAAGCCTCTGATGATTTCTATGGGCATAGAGGCTGAAGGGCCAATTTTGAAGTTATTGATGGACCGTTGGGTTTGTGCCCCCCAATAGGCCTCTGCGGGCACCTTTACTTCGCCCATAGTGTCTTTTTCAACTCTGTAGTTCATAACCAAAATTTGTCTACAAATGTACGTATCAATGCCTAGTGAGGCTTCAAAAAAATAGCTAATGACTTGTAGTGTAGACTCAATTCATCTTATCTTCACCATGTAATTGAAGTGTTATGATTGAATTTGATCAATATCTCGGTTTTATTGCCTTTCTAACCATCTTGACCATTGGTTTTTGGTTGATGATATTCTTATTAACCTTTGTAATCCCCTATTGGATTACAGGTAGCTTAATCGAGTTTTTGAAAGAAAAAAGAAAAGCTAAAGAGTCTGTAGACCAGTAGTCTTTATATTTTATCACCAACAAAAAAGTCACGCCATAAGCGTGACTTTTTTGTTGGTGACCGTTTGGTTTTAAGGAGTACCAAATTCGAAGTCTTCTTCGCCGCCCATTTCTTGGCGTTGTCTTCTACGTTGGTTGTTGTCTTGTTCGTTGAATTGATACCTAAAGGTTAGGGTCGCTTGTCGCTGTCTCCATTGAAACTCACTGGCGCTAAAAACCGTAGCGGTTCGTGTTTCTGATATGCGTTTACGGCTGTTAAGCAAGTCACTTACATTAAAAGATATCGCTCCTTTGTCATTAAGAATTTGCTTACTCATCGCCAGATTGAGCGAGAGAATTCCCTTGTTGATCCCTTGAGGGTTTACTGAGTTTCCATTGTAAAAAGCATTGGTCTGAAAGTCAATTTTACCGGGTAAGGGAAATTGAGCACTTACTCTGGAGAACCAGGTAAAATTGTCGGTGTCAAAAACCTGAGCGATGGTTTCTCCATTGGTATTGGTGTAGGTGAAATCACCCTCTAGGCCCTGCTGAAACAGGTTTAGGTTCCACGAAAAGCGCATGCCGCGTTTTGGTGCAAATGAAGTGGTGACCTCGCCTCCGGTTCGGTATTCAGAAGCTAGGTTTATCGGTGAGCGCAGCTGTACGGGCACCTCTACAACGCCGCCATCAGGGTTTTCTATACGTACCGTTTCACCCGTCTCACGTTGAATGAATTGAAATACGCCGCTAGTTTGGTTGTAATAAACCGAGGTGTTTAGGGTGAATTTTCCGAAGCGCTTCAGGTAGCCTAGGTCGAAGGCGTCGGTGTACGCCGGATCGAGGTCGGGATTTCCGCTGAATAGATTTGTGTTGCTGTTACGTCGTATAAACGGATTGATAAACCAAGACCTTGGACGCCTCAAGCGCTTGCTATAGCTTAAGGTAAATTGCTCCATTTCTGAGATTTCATAGCCTAAGAAGAGTGACGGAAACCAATTGTCGTATAATTTCTCATTTCTACTTTCTTGCACAGCGCTGGTCGAATTCACCTGAATGTCGGAGGCCTCATAGCGCAATCCACCTAAGACTGAGAATTTGTTGAATTTGCTACCCAACTGCACATAAGCGGCATTCACGTATTCTTTGTACTCCAGTTCGTTGCTCAATTCTTGGTTGCGCACCAGCGGTCCGCCCGCTAGTTGCTGAATCTCAAACTCAAAGTCGGTGTAAAAGTCGTTAAAGGTTCCTCGGTAACCGGCCTCGAATTGTCCCTGACCTTTTTCGCCTAAAGGCAGTACATAGTCGAATTGAAACAGGCGGTTTATCTGAGATTCACCGGTAAAGGTGTATTCAGAGGGCACGAAAATGGAGTTGTCTTCGTTGACCGTTTCTTCAATATTATTGTCTCCCAATTCTTCACCTGTAGAGTACTGAAAGTCTGCGGTGAACTTGTGTCCGCTCTTCTCGAAGTCTTTAACAAAGTTCAGCGCATACTGGTAATTGGTATCTGTCTCGTCTCCGATGTTGAGTCTCAGTCGAGAAATGGTCGGAACAAAGTCAGCATCGAAATTGAAAAATTCAGTACGGCTAATATTTTGGCCTTCTTGAGTGCGATAGAAAAAGGTCTGCGTAAGTGAAGTTTTCTGATTGAAAAGAAGCTCTAAACCAATATTGGTGTTAAATCCGTCACGCAAGCGGTCGTTTCGACCGGTTTCGTTTTGATAGCTTAAAACAGTTCCAGCCAAATCGTAATTAATCTGTTCGGTGGTTCCATTTCCTGGAGAGTTGGTCTTGCGGTACGAGGTGTTTGAGAATAAATTGAACGATTTGCGTCTTAGGTTTAGGTTTAGATTTCCGCCTGTATTTTCAGGAGACCCAACATAAGCGGTAGCAGAACCGTTGACGCCCTTAGTCTTTTCTTGCCTCAAAATAATATTGATAATCCCTGCTGATCCTTCGGCGTCGTATCGCGCTGAGGGGTTCGTAATGATTTCAACCCGTTCTATAGCGTCTGCCGGTAATTGCTGAAGCGCATCTGTGTTCAAACCAGATAGGGCAGAAGGTTTGCTATTTATCAAGATTTGCACACTTCCGTTTCCTCTTAACGCAATGTTTCCTTCAACGTCAACACTGACCGAAGGCACATTGTCTAATACATCGGTAACTGTTCCTCCCTTAACCGTAAGGTCTTGACCTACGTTGTAGACCTTTTTGTCGAGTCTCAATTCTACCGTGGTTCGCTCGGCCACCAGTTCGACGTTGTCGAGTTGTTGCACATCAGCTTCAAGGGTGATGGTTCCCAAATCGGTGTTCTCCGAAAAGCGCACATTGTCTTGAGTATACGAGTTGAACGAAATGAACTCTACGCGAACGTTGTAGAGCCCCGGCATGGTTTCGACGCTGAATTTGCCATCTATATCTGTGATTCCCCCAGTGACGCGATCTGGAAAACGAACGCTCTGAAGCACCAATGTGGCGTACTCTAGTGGGGTGCCGGTTTCTTTATCAACAACTTTACCGCTAATAGTAATGGGTGGTATACTGGCTCTCTGTGGATATTGCTGTGCACTTAATTTGAGAAGGCTCATCACTGAGAAGAGCAGTAAAGTCATTTTTTTCATGAATCGTTTTTAGATTTTTTCTTTTTTTTCTTTTTAGGACTGTTTGATTTCCCTCTTTCTTTTAAAACCTGAAGCTGTGTGTATACGACCTCAGGCAATTCGTTCTTGAGACGATCGTCTTCTTGTTTTTCAATCTCTTCTAAGGCGGTTTTGACCGCGTTAGGTTCGAGATTCAAGATTTGAAGTTCAATGCGTTTTCGAGTAGCCTCAAGCATAATCGCTCTTAATACGGCATCTTCAAAGGCATTGAGTTCAACGGTCTCCTTAATGTTGTTCATCGAAAGCTCGACAATGTCTTCGGCGGTTAAAGGCTCTTGCTCTTCGGTGCGCGTAGGCATTTGATTCATTTGCCTTAAGGGATTTCCGTAAGGGTTTCCCATCATACCGCCTCTGCCCATTGGCATTCCGAATTGCCCGTAACTTTCAGAACACAGGCTTATAAACAACAATGATGCCAAAGCCGAAATCCATGTTGATTTGCTGATTGTTTTAACATTTCTCATAAGATGCGTATTAAGTGTTAAGCTGATTGTTGACCGGTATTCATAAGGTATGCTTTCAGAAACGAATCGATGTTTCCGTTCATCACATCTTCGACATTGGCCGTTTCTTCGCCACTGCGAACGTCTTTAATTAGTTTATACGGATGCATCACGTAGTTGCGTATTTGAGATCCCCATTCGATTTTCATCTTCGCGTCTTCGATCTCTTTTCGGGCCTCAAATTTCTTGCGCAGCTCAATTTCGTAGAGTTGAGACTTTAGCATCTGTAAGGCACGGGCGCGGTTGTCGTGCTGCGAACGCGTCTCAGAACAGCTAATTTGTATACCTGTAGGTTTATGAACCAATTGCACTTTGGTTTCTACCTTGTTTACATTTTGTCCGCCCGCTCCACTAGACCTAGCAGTGGTGATTTCGATATCGGCCGGATTTATGTCTACCTCAATACTCTCATCTACAAGCGGATATACATAGACCGAGGCAAATGACGTATGGCGTTTGGCGTTGCTGTCAAAAGGAGAAATGCGTACCAATCGATGCACGCCGTTTTCGCCTTTCAACCATCCGAACGCGTAGTCGCCTTGAACTTCTAAGGTGACCGTTTTTATTCCGGCCACATCGCCCTCTTGGTAGTTGAGTTCGCGAATGGTAAACGATTTTGATTCAGCCCACATCAGGTACATGCGCATGAGCATAGATGCCCAGTCACAACTCTCCGTTCCGCCGGCCCCAGCTGTGATTTGAATGACCGCTGAAAGCTCGTCACCCTCGTTAGAGAGCATGTTCTTAAATTCAAGGGCCTCGATCTGAAGTTGAAGTTTGGCTAGCTGGGCGTCAAACTCTTCGGCTGCTATTTCTTTTAGGTTTAGGAATTCGAGCAAGACCTCTGCCTCTTCTTGCAATTCAACCGCATGGTCGTAATCTTTAACCCAAGATTGCAACGCCTTTAAGACCTTTATATGTTCTTGAGCGGTTTTCGGATTATCCCAAAAACCGGGAGCAGCAGACTTTTCTTCTTGATGCTCTAATTCAATGCGCTTGGCATCGATGTCAAAGATACCTCCTTAACGCACCAAGGCGATCAATAAGATCTTTAAACTGTTCACTCTTTGTCATGAATCGTGTGTTTAATTGATGCAAAAATAGGCACTCTCAGGTGAGCTGCTGAAAAAATCGATAATTTAAGGGCTTCAAAAAATGAACTATGAACAAAATTCTGATTTTTGCATTAGGGCTGCTGGTAAGTAGCCACACTTTTGCTCAAGACTTTGCATTTACCAAAGACATGCAAAAGAGAGAAGGTTTTCAAACCCTCTATTTCGATGTTAAAAATGATAAGGTTTATCTAGAGGTCGATCGATTAGATGAAGATTTCTTGCACGTGGCCTCGTTGAGTTCTGGAGTCGGCAGTAACGATATCGGACTAGATCGCGGCCAGCTCGGGCCCCAACGTGTGGTGCGCTTTTTAAAAATGGGGGCGAAACTGTTCTTGGTTCAACCTAATTTAGATTACCGCGGATCGTCTACCAACCAAAGCGAAATCAAATCCATTACGCAGGCATTTGCGTCTTCTGTATTGCACGGATTCGATGTTATAGAGGAGGTTGATGGTAGCTATTTAGTAGAATTGACACCCTTTCTTTTTCAAGATGCCCACGGTGTCGCCGATCGCTTGGCCGCTAGAGGGCAGGGATCGTATAGCTTGGATAGAAGCAAGAGTGCACTGAATGAACAGCGCACCAAGTCTTTCGAACAAAACGTAGAGATAGATATCATGCTGACCTTTTCAGGAAAGCCTAAGGGGTATGAGATTCGATCTGTTACTCCAGAACCTTCTTTAGTAACGGTCTATCAACACCACTCATTCATAGCTTTACCCGAGTTGGGTTCCTTCGAAATGCGACCTTTTGATGCGCGTTCTGGCTGTTATTCATTCTCGTATTACGATTACTCGGCGGCCGTTACTGAGCCCATGCAAAAGCTCTTTATTCGCAGACACCGTTTAGAGAAAAAAGATCCGAACGCACCGCTTAGTGAAGCGGTAGAGCCACTGGTTTATTATTTAGATAATGGAACTCCAGAGCCTATTCGCACAGCGCTATTAGAGGGGGCACGTTGGTGGAACCAGGCTTTTGAGGCTGCCGGATATAAAGACGCCTTTCGTGTAGAAATACTCCCTGAAGACGCAGATCCGTTAGATGTGCGGTACAACGTTATTCAATGGGTTCATCGCTCAACGCGTGGTTGGAGTTACGGTTCGTCTATAGTCGACCCGAGAACGGGTGAAATTCTTAAAGGCCATGTCAGTTTGGGTAGCCTCCGCATCCGTCAAGACTATTTAATTGCTCAAGGGCTTTACCAGAAACCCTTTGGGCAGCAAACCGAAGCTGAAAAGCAGCTGCTTGACATGGCGCTTTCCCGCATCAGACAACTCTCTGCTCACGAAGTAGGGCACACGTTGGGATTTGCACACAATTTTGCGGCCAGTACCGTAAACCGAAATTCGGTAATGGACTATCCGCACATGTATATTTTAGACGCCGAAGGTGATCAACTAAACTTCGATCAGGCCTATGAGACCGGAATAGGGGCTTGGGATAAGGTTTCAGTAGCTTATGCCTACAGCGATTTTAGCGACAATACAAATGAGCGGGCGGCATTGAACGACATACTCGATCAGGCTTATGCATTGGGCTATCGCTATCTAACAGACAGTGACGCACGGCCCGTCTCGTCAGCCAGTGCCACAGCCCATTTATGGGATAACGGAAGAGATATTACCTATGAGTTGCAGCGCCTTCTTTCGCTGAGAGAAAAAGCGATCAACCAGTTCTCAATAGATAATATATCGGCCCAATCGAGCATGGCAGAATTAGAGGACGTCTTTGCCCCGGTTTATTTCATGCACCGTTATCAAACAGAGGCCGTGAGCAAGTTGCTCGGCGGAATTCACTATCAGCACGCATATAAAGAAACCTATGAGCCCTGGTCTTTCGTCTCAAAAGACGAGCAGTTAGCGGCCTTAGAGGCTGTGTTGCAGACGCTTTCTGTTTACACACTAGCTATACCTGAAGATAAATTGGCCCTTTTCGGTCCGCGAACCTACGGATTTGACCGCAGCAGAGAATCATTTAAGTCGAAATTAGGGGTGGCATTCGATCCGATTGCTGCAGCCGAAACTGCTGCCGACCTGAGCTTGACCTACATGTTTAATGCAGAACGCGCCAATCGTATCGTTTATCAGTCTATGTTAGATGCTGAACAACTTGGATTTCCGGAGTTCTTAAAAATCGTATTTGAGAAGACACTTCGTCAAAAGCCGCTTTCTGGATTTCAAGGAATGATACAAGAAGTTGTTCAGTTTACCGTTATCAAACGCCTTATGGAGCTAGCCTCTCACGATATGGTTTATCCACAAGTAACTGAGGCTGTGGTCTTTGAGATGATGCGTACACGAACCTTTTTGGGAGATCAGCAAACTGATCCTACGGCCATTTTCATGCGTAAGGAGATCGATCGATTCTTAGGCAATCCGAAGGGGTATAAATCAGACCTCAAGGTGGTTGATATTCCAGATGGCTCTCCCATAGGCTCTATCTTTGCATGCGGCATTGAATAAAGAAGCGGATTAACGTATGAGCGATTTAGAGAATTCCATTCCGCCTGTGGCGGCCAAACGTCCGTTTACTATTGAAAAACACGGGCACCAACGTGTTGATCCTTACTACTGGTTAGCCGACAGAGAGTCTGCCGAGGTGTTAGATCATTTGCACAAAGAGAAGGCGTATTATGAGACTAGCACAGCTTCGCAAAATGAGCTGAAAGAAACCCTTTACAACGAAATTCGAGGCCGCATAAAAGAAGAAGATCAATCTCTCCCGGTCTTCAAGCACGGTTACTGGTACGAAACGCGCTTTAAAGAAGGGCTTGAATACCCCATTCACGTTCGCTACCTGTCTACAGAACAGCGCGACAATCCAGAGCTGTTATTTGATGTGAATGCGATGGCTGAGGGCTATGAATACTACGACTTAAGAGGAGTGCGCATTAGCTTTGACAACCGTTATGCACTTTTCGCTGAAGACACGGTTTCGAGAAGGCAGTACACCGTTAAAATCAAGGATCTTAAAGAAGGTCAAATCTTAACTGATTGCATAGAGAACACAACGGGTTCACCTTGTTGGTCAGCAGACAACGCTACCTTTTTTTACGTCAAAAAAGATCCTGAAACGCTTAGGGCTTATGGGGTATTTCGTCATCAAATGGGCACAGACTCAAAAGAAGATGTGTGCGTGTTTCACGAAGAAGATGAAACCTTTAACGTAGGCGTATACCTCTGTAAGAGTAGGTCGTATATCATTATTGTTTCAGCCTCTACCTTGACGACGGAGTACCGCATTTTAAAGTCTGATGATCCCTTTGGTGACTTTCAAGTGTTTAGTGCCCGTCAGCGCGGACTCGAATACAACATAGATCATTTTGGCGCTCATTTCTACGTGCTAACTAACAAAGATGAAGCCACCAATTTTAAGCTTATGCGCACTTTGGTTTCTCAGACCGATGCGTCATTTTGGGAGCCATTTATCGCACATCGCCCTGAGGTGTTGCTTGAAGATTTCGACTGCTTTAGTACCTTCTATGTATTAGCCGAGCGAGAAATGGGACTTACCCGCTTATTAGTCAATAGCTGGGATGATTCGTTTTCGTTTTACATTCCGATAGCAGGTGAAACCTACGTCTGTGATCTTTACGACAATCCCGATTTTGATACCGAGGTCATTCGCTACTATGTCAATGCAATGACCGTTCCGCCGAGTATTTACGAGATAAATGTTACAGACAAAGCCGTTCGTCTACTAAAGCAACAAGAGGTGATTGGCGGTTACGATCAGACCCAATATGTATCTACCCGACTGTGGGTTAACGCTGATGACGGCGTGCGCATTCCGGTTAGCCTGGTGAGGCACAAGAATACCGCTGAGCATGCACCAACACTGCTGTATGCCTATGGCTCATATGGCCATACAGTAGACCCAACCTTTTCCGTTTCTCGATTATCGCTGCTTGATAGGGGGTTTGTTTTTGCCATAGCTCATATTCGCGGTTCTCAGTATTTAGGAAGGTCTTGGTACGACAACGGAAAGATGGAATGCAAAATGAACACCTTCAATGACTTTATCAGCGTTTCAAGGCATCTTATAGCCTCTAAAATAGCTCACCCCAAAAAGCTATTTGCGATGGGCGGATCCGCTGGAGGAATGCTCATGGGAGTTATTGTGAACAAAGCTCCAGAGCTCTATCAGGGTATAATTGCAGCTGTTCCGTTTGTTGATGTAGTCACTACCATGCTCGATGACAGTATCCCTCTAACTACTGGAGAATACGATGAGTGGGGAAACCCAAACAGGGAATCAGATTATTTCAACATGCTGGCCTATTCTCCTTACGACAATGTTGAAGAAAAAGCGTACCCCCATATCTACATTAGCACCGGCTACCACGATTCGCAAGTGCAGTATTGGGAACCAGCGAAATGGGCGCTTAAGCTTAGAGAAGACAACACGGCCGACACCAAAATCTTGCTCGATATAGACTTGTCGGTTGGTCATGGGGGAGCCTCGGGCCGATTTGAACAACTGAGAGAAGTGGCTAAAGAATATGCCTTTTTAATTGAACTATCTGAAAATCAGACTATTTAGACTTTAGTTATATTTGTCAAAATTTTTGGTTTGTTTCTACCCTTTAGAAAACGAAAGAAAGTTGATGCGGCGCAGTCGTTCCTAGATCTTGTAGGAAACACCCCGTTATTAAAACTCAATCAATCGGTCAACCCAGTATTAGGTGCCGTTTACGCCAAGCTTGAGTGGTTTAATCCGGGTCAATCGTCTAAAGACCGTATAGCACTTCATATCCTAGAAAATGCCGAGCAGAAAGGTTTGTTGAAACCAGGCGACACTATAGTCGAGACCACCTCGGGTAATACCGGCTTTAGCTTAGCTATGGCTAGCATGGTTAAAGGGTACAACTGTATTCTTGCAGTAAGCTCGAAGTCTTCGCAAGACAAAATCGATACCTTGAGAGCCATGGGTGCAGAAGTGCACATCTGCCCAGCACACGTGTCGGCAGAAGATCCTCGATCGTATTACGAAGTGGCAAAACGCATTCACAGAGAAACACCCAAT
>JADHLU010000004.1 GCA_016780435.1 Flavobacteriaceae bacterium | reverse complement strand
CTTCCGGTGTGACCGACCATGTCTGGATTGGCAAAATTCAAACACACAAAATCGTAGGTTGACGATTTTAGATGCGGCAACAACTCATCTCTTAGCTCGTATGCGCTCATCTCGGGTTTCAGGTCGTAAGTGGCTACTTTGGGCGAAGGACACATGATGCGCGCTTCTCCTTCAAAGGGCTCTTCACGGCCTCCATTGAAGAAGAAGGTTACGTGCGGATACTTTTCGGTTTCGGCCATACGCAACTGGGTTTTGCCGGCCTTTGAGATCGTCTCGCCTAAAGTGTCTCTCAGGTTGTCTTTGTCGAAAACCACATGCACGCCCTTAAACGAGCTATCGTAATTGGTCAGGGTGACGTAGTACAAATCGAGCGGATGCATTTGCTGCTCTTCGAAAGCGCGTTGCGTAAGTGCCTCGGTAAGCTCACGGCCCCGATCAGTTCTGAAGTTAAAGAAGAGCACCACATCCTTAGGTTGAATGGTCCCCACAGCTGTTTGATCGTCGTTTATGGCGATGATCGGATGAACGAATTCGTCGGTAACCCCATTCTCATAGGAGCTTTCTAGTTCATTTACGATATCCTTTGCTTGATTTCCGTGTCCGTGAACTAGGGCATCATAGGCAACCTTTACGCGCTCCCACCTCTTGTCTCGATCCATGGCATAGTACCTTCCGGTCACACTCGCGAGTCTAGTTTTACCTTTTTCGATAAATTTTAATAAATCTGCGATAAAGCCTGAGCCGCTTTTGGGGTCGACGTCTCTTCCGTCAGTAAAGGCGTGAATGAAGGTGTTCGGGTGATTGTTCTTCTCGCAAACCGTGATTAAGGCCTTCAAGTGATTAATGTGCGAATGCACACCTCCGTCACTGCACAAACCAAGCAGGTGAACATTCACCTGTGCTTTCTGCGCATATTCAAGGGCTTTTCGTATGGCTTCTTCTTGGCCTAGGGTATCATCGCTTACCGCTTTATTGATGCGCGCTAGATCTTGATACACGATTCGTCCGGCTCCAAGATTCATATGCCCTACTTCACTATTGCCCATTTGGCCGTCGGGAAGCCCAACATTCATACCGTGAGTGAGCAATTTGCCGTGAGCGTATTGGGTGTAGAGACTGTCTATAAAGGGTGTATCTGCCTGATCAATGGCGGAGACTTTAGGATCTGGCGACATGCCCCATCCGTCTAGGATCATAAGAAGTACTTTTTTATTCATGGGATTAGGATTGATGACCGTACAAATTTAAAACTATTAAGGCAGAAGGGCCTCGTTAATGCCCAACACATGCTCATCTAAGTAACGATCTATGCGCTCTGGGGTTAAGAAAGAAAAGCCCTCGACCTGTTGCTTGTAGGCCAATTTGATCACCTCTTTTTCGAGGTAACTTTTGAGCAGAGGCACTGATTCAGGGGCATAACTCAGGTGCCAAGGCTCGTATTTAAAACCCTTTCGATTGGGGTTATCGGTGTAGACCAGGTAGAAATCAAAATCAGAGGCGTTAGCGTCTAACCATTCTTTGAGCTCAAAGAAAGCACCCTGTGGTGCAAAATGTTCGGCGAGCAACGAATCGCCCTCAATGGGCTGGCCAGCTTGAATGATATCTATGTCAGTCGCCCAGTGGTGACGTGATGTTCCGGGAATAGTTGAATACTCAATAATGCGTTCGATGGATTGTTGACCCGTATCTCCTTCTCCAGTAAAGGCGTTGAACTTACGCTCAAATATGCGTTTTTGATCGCGGTAAGAACGGTAGCTAGAGACCGTTTTTATGAGTATGCCGTCGTTCCATGCGGCCATTTTCATTTTGTTAAAGGCCTTGTAGGCTTTTCTGCTGAGCTGGGTATTCTCTTGCCCGAATAGTTTAGGCGCATCTAACCCCATAAGACGCTCAATACTGTATCTTTTGGCTAAGTCGGCATCGAATTGGGGTATGACAACTGCCGCCAAACCCAAGCTCTGCAACTTTAAATAGTCTCGTCTATGCATACGCAATGAGCTTTTTGAACATAAAGTAATGCGTGCCTACTCCTTCAATTTCATAGGGAGCTCCCTTTTTTAGGTAGCCGTTTCGTTCGTAAAAGGCTACCGCTCTTATTCGAGCATTGAACCATAAAGCGTTTGTGCCTATTGAGCGCGCATGTTTTTCTGCTGCTCGAAGCAATTGGGCTCCGACCCCCTTACTTCGGTACTCAGGCAGCACGGCCATTCCCCTCAGTTGCATCATAAAATTATTCTGCCCTTCGAGTCTAGTAGTTTGATTAGCTACGAGGCTGGCGCACCCGATGAGCTGATTGTTCTCAAAGGCGCCAAAATGTACCGTATGCTCGGCGTAATCTCCATCGAAAATACTGGCCTCTACGGGTAGGCCTTGTCTTAACACCGCCTGCCGAATAGGTATTAATTCATGCGGCTTGATTTCGCTAATATCCGCCATATACTGACTGCTTTGTAGTAAATTTATTGCAAGTAAGCACAACGCATGAAAAATACGCTCTTTTTTGTAGTTCTATGGGTAAGCCTCAGTGCATTTTCTCAAGCCCAATTAGTCAGGCTTAAAGGTCAGGTGCTTTACCGCAACAGCTTTGTTTCAGATGAAGCAGTCGTTAATTCCACTAGAGAAATTAGCACCATTACCGACGAAAACGGAGCCTTCAGCATTGAAGTTGCGGTCGGAGATGAGCTAGTCTTCACTGCGGTTAATTATCAGCTAGAAGTGATTAAGATCACTGAAGATATATTGAAAAACGGCCGGTTAGTTGTTGAGGTAACCGAGAAAGTCAGGCAATTAGACGAGGTGGTAGTGACTCCTGACAATCAAGAAGCCTTCATAGAACTTAAGAACGAAGAATTTAAAGGCTTTGAGTACGAGATAGATCGGGCCTCAGCTGTAGATAATATTGCGCTGTCTCCTGCCGTTCGAGGCATGCAAGACGGCCTTAATGTGGTATCTGTTTTTAAACTCTTAAAGTCTTTGTTGGCTTCGAAAGATCAACAAGACGGGCCAAGTATTAAGTTGTCTGAGGCACTGGCAAAGGTGTATGACGAACCTTTCTTTATAGAAGATCTGCGGTTACAGCGCGCGCAAATACCTGATTTCTTAGCCTATTGTGACGAGCGTGTGCCCACCTTTCAACTGCTGCGAAAAGAAAATGAATTTGAGCTACTGGAGTTTTTAGTAACCACCGCAGAAGCCTTTAAAGAAGAGATGAAGTGAAGCTAGACCGCTTTGTAATCTTTTTCTTTTTAACGGTTTGCGGCGTCTATGCCCAAAATCAAAAACGTTTGATGGGCTCGGTAAGCGTCGAAGACGTTGAGCTTTCCAATATTACGGTGCAGAATCTAAGCAAGAAATCAGGGGTGGTTACGAATCAGTACGGCGATTTTGAACTGCTGGTAAGCATAGGAGACACATTGCGGATCACATCGGTGCAGATTAAGCCAAAAATGATTGTGGTTGATGCCGATGTATTTAGAGCCACGCGTTTGCGGATTCCCTTAGAACCCTCTGTGAACGAGCTTGATGGGGTGACGCTCAATCCGTATGGATTGAGCCGAGCGCTTACTGAAGACCTCGATCGATTGAGCATCGACAAACAACTTGATGCAGAGCAGCTCGGGCTACCTAATGCAGATGCTCCACAGCTCACGCAAAGCCAACGACTACTTTACGAGGCGACCTCAGGTGGCGGATTTATTGCACTGAACCCGCTGCTAAACGCCCTGACAGGAAGGACCAAAATGTTAAAAAACAGAATTGCCTTAGAGGCTAAAAATAGTGCCATTGACCAAGTAGTCAAGCGCTACGAGAAGCCCCTTTTTGAGGATTACTTAGCGCTGAATACTACTCAGATACTGCGTTTTTTGTATTTCATTGAAACCGATTCTACCTACACGCAGTTATTGGCGTTAAGAGACGAGCTTAAATTTTTAGAGTTCATGAAAAAGAAGAGTCAAGAATTTAAACAATTAGAAGAATGACATCCTTACTACACACCTTATCGGTTCTTTTTGTCGCACTTTCGTTTAGTGTTACTAGCATTGCCGATCATGCGGAACATAAGTTTTACCTCAGCGTCTCTAAATTGAACTACAATCAAAGCGAGGAGGTCTTTCAACTGGTATCACGCGTCTTCATAGACGACCTTGAGCTGGCCTTAAAGACCCGGTATGGAGTCGACTTGGGATTAGACACTGAGGCTGAGCAAAAGGTTTTGGCCCAATCCACCATTGATCGCTATTTGAATAGTATGCTTAGTTTACGGGTAAACGACCAAGAGGTTGCTCTTGACTTTATAGGGTATACCTACGAGGCTGATCAGGTACTGTTGCTAGTCGAGTTTAAACGGCCAGATCCATCACCTATAGCCCGGGTTGAATTTCGCAACAGGCTATTGACCGATGTGTTTGACGAACAGCAAAATCTGGTTCACCTCACTGTACTTAAGTTCAAGAAAAGCAGCGTGCTTTCTAGAGAACTAGACACCTTTACATGGGAGCTTTCTCATCTGTAAACCAAACTTGTAGACCTCCTAAAAACAACCTAAATTCACCACCTTAACATTAATCGTTGATTAGATGAAACACTTATTTGCATGGTTTGCTTCAGCTTTCGTGTTATTCTCAGCCGGTCTTACGGCTCAAGAAGAGAAAAAAGAGCGGGAGCCCGGACACTACAACACCAACAAATTCAAGCAGCTCTATGAAGAGTTTGCCACACCGAATACTTTTCGATCGGCTTCTGGTGCACCAGGACCTGACTATTACCAACAACAAGCAGACTACGTCATGGACATTCAGCTCGATGACGAAAATGCCCGTATATATGGTGAAGAGACCATTACTTACACCAATAACTCTCCAGATGCATTAGAGTTTTTATGGTTACAGCTCGACCAAAATGTTCGCGCCAAAGACTCAAAGGCTCCGCTTCGCAATGGAAGTGGAGTAAACCTCGCCTACACGCCAGACAACTTTTCTCAAACATTTATGGGAGAATCGTTTGACGGTGGATTTAACATTGAATGGGTAAAGGATGCTAGGGGTGCGGCGCTTCCATACGTCATTAATTTCACGATGATGCGCATTGATTTGCCAGCTCCACTACTTTCGGGTCAGACCTACTCTTTTTCTGTTAAATGGTGGTACAACATACCCGACCATACGGTTAACCGTGCCCGTTCGGGTTACGAGTACTTTGAGGAAGACGGCAACCGAGCTTATGTGATTGCCCAATTTTTCCCAAGAATGGCTGTGTACAGCGATGTTGAAGGATGGCAGAACCACCAATTCTGGGGAAGCGGAGAGTTTGCGCTTCCTTTCGGAAACTACGATGTATCTATTACCGTTCCTGAAGATCACGTGCTAGATGCCACTGGGGAGCTGCTGAATCGCAAGCAAGTCTTTTCTAAAGAAATGATGAACCGATACGAGAAAGCAAAGAAGAGCTATGACGAGCCAGTGATGATTGTCACACAAGAAGAGGCAGAAGCTGCAGAAAAGTCGTTTGCCAAAAAGACAAAGACATGGAAGTTTAGAGCAGAAAATGTTCGCGATTACGCCTTTGCTTCGTCTAGAAAGTTCATCTGGGATATGATGGCGGTTAAGATCGGAAATCGCGATGTAATGGCCGTTTCGCTATACCCAAAAGAAGGAAATCCGCTTTGGGAAGAGTGGTCAACAAAAGCGGTAGCCTCTACGCTTAAATCGTATTCTTCGCACACCTTTGATTACCCTTACCACAAGGCCATTTCGGTTCACGCTAAGAATCAGGGAATGGAGTATCCTATGATCTGCTGGAACTACGGACGCCCCAATAAAGACGGAACCTACTCTGATCGCACCAAGTTTGGTATGATGAGCGTAATTATTCACGAAGTGGGTCACAACTTCTTTCCGATGATTGTCAATTCAGACGAACGTCAGTGGGGATGGATGGATGAAGGGCTCGATACCTTTATGCAGTATTTGGCCGAGCAAGAGTTTGGCGAAGCTTACCCTGCCGCAATCGAAGGATTAGACAAGTACCCTTCTCGAAGAGGAGCTCCTTCAGCTATTGTAGATTACATGGCCGGAGATCAGAGTTATATCGCTCCAATAATGTCAAACCCCGAGAACGTATATCAATTAGGTCCAAATGCCTACGCTAAGCCCGCCACGGCGCTCAATATTCTGCGTGAAACAGTTATGGGTAGAGAGTTGTTTGACCATGCATTTAAGACTTATGCGCAACGGTGGATGTTTAAGCATCCTACTCCAGAAGATTTTTTCAGAACAATGGAAGACGCCTCAGCAGTTGACCTTGACTGGTTCTGGAGATCGTGGTTCTATACCACCGACTATGTGGATATAGGAGTTTCGGAAGTAAAAAAATACTATGTATCAGATGAGCCTACGGCCGAGATGAAAGAGTATATGGCTGCCAATGGGCTCACTTCAGCTGATTTGCCGCCACTAGTTTATTTGGCCGACTTAGATGCTAAAGAGACTGATACCGAGATCAAGGCTCCTGCCGAGGCATCGTCAACCCTGTCAGAGTTTATGCTTGACAACATGACCGAAGCTGAGCGTTCTCAGGTAAAACAGCCCAAGTACTTCTATGAAATCGCCTTTGAGAAACCAGGAGGTATTCCTATGCCGCTTATTGTTGAATATGCCTATGCCGACGGAACCAAAGAAATCGTGAGTTACCCTGCAGAGATCTGGCGTAAGAACGACGCGGAGGTAAAGCGTGTGATTTCTTCAGATAAAGAGCTTGTAGGCATCACTGTTGACCCTAATCTGGAGACCGCTGATATAGATACCTCAAATAACAGTTGGCCAAAAGCCGAAGAGGGCTCAGAGTTTGAAAAACTCAAAGAAGCTATAAAACAGTAATCAATAAGCCCAGCTTATTCATAATCCCGCAGCTTTGGCTGCGGGATTTTTTATATTTGCACCTAGATATGTATTCTCTTTTTATCAGCGGAGCTGAAATCTTTTTTATCGTTTTTATCGTGATCCTTGTTTTTGGATCCGATAAATTGCCTGAGATCGTTCGCGGTTTAGGTAAGGGCATGCGTCAGTTAAGAGACGCTACCGACGATATTAAGCGCGAAATTCAAAAATCTGCTGAGAAGAATGGAATTGATTCAAGCATAGCTTCTGACCTGAAAAAGAGCGCCGATGAGGTGAAAAAATCGGTCGAAGAAGTAACGGGAACCATCAAGCGCCAATAGACCGAAAGCGGGCTATACTCAACCCATCTCTTACCGGAAGTATAACGTGTTCAAATCGCTCATCGTCAGTGAGCAGCTGATTGTATTTAATCAGTTCTTGAGTGGCCTTATCGCGCTCATCTGCCGGCTCTACCACCTTACCCGACCACAAGATATTGTCAGATAACAGTAAACACCCTTGGTTCATTTTTGGAATCACCACTTCAAGGTACCGCGAGTAGTCTGCTTTTTTGGCATCTATGAAAACCAGATCGAATCGCTGATCAAGCTGCGGAATGAGCTCAATGGCGTCGCCTATTAGGGGCTTAATAATTGATCCGTAAGGGCTTTGGTTCCAATACCGCTGCTGAAGCAGACTGAGTTCTTCATTGACTTCTATGGTCAGCAGTTGGCCTCCGGGCTTTATGCCCTCTGCCAGGCAAAGCGCACTATACCCCGTGTAGGTGCCAATTTCAAGCACCTGTTCAGGGCTACAAATCTTGGCAATAAGGGCGAGTAGACGTCCTTGGTATTTTCCGCTAAGCATTCGCGGCTGAACCACCTTAAGGTGGGTCTCGCGCCTAAGCGCAGCCAGGTACTCAGGTTCTGAATCGAGTTGAGTGTTGAGGTAGTCTTCAAGTTGGTCTGAAAAAAAATGCATTCAAACGGTTATTCGATGGAGATGTCGGTTAAGTAACGGTAGCCGTCTTGCCCCGCTCTTTGGTGTCTTTGTGCAATAAGAAGTCCGCCTAGGCTTAGGTAGTCTTCACATTTAGAAACAATTGAGGCTTCTTCGGCCGCTCCGCGTCTGAACACCCATTCTCTTACTGTATTGGTGTCGTCGATATAAAAATCATACGCATCGCCTGGGGTGTATCCGCCTTCATTGCCGTAAGTGATAGTCAGCTTATCGAGCAGTTCTTGCTTGCCCAAAGAGGCGACATTTTCTTCTAGACTAACCGCGTAACTCTCCTTGTCCCATTCGAGTTGCAGCGGAGCCAATAGCCAGTACTTGTCGTTTATAAATCCCTTATTTATTTCGTTACTTACCGAATCAAGCGCCTTCCAGTTGTAGGTTACCGTGTCTCCTTGAGCGATTCGGGTAACGAGATTTTCTTTGGTGTTCCAAATCCATCTTCTCTCGAAGTTTCCACCTTCGCGTGTCACACCCCAGGTAAAGGCAATTTGGTTGAGCGTTTCAAAGGCGTCTATGCCGTGGGCCTTTGCAACCGCCTGAGCTCTTAGCTGGGCCTTGGTTAGCTGAGGAGACGATTCTGCGCACGATGTCAAGGTTAACACCACAGCAGTTAGCAGTAAAAAAAACTTCTTCATTTTTCTTTTAAAAATAAGCAATAGTAGGCTAGAACACTCATACAACGTATTTTTGTGCCAATAGAATGAACAAGCTATGAGTCAGTCAAAGGTTAAAGAGTTGATCGAAAACAAGTTGCTCGAAGAGCGCAAAGTCTTCTTGTGGGGAATGGTAGATGACGACAGTGCTAAGCACGTTATCGAACGCCTAATGTACCTCGATTCATTAGGAAACGATGAAATTCAGCTTATAATCAACAGCCCTGGCGGATACGTAACCTCGGGCTTTGCTATTTACGATACCATGATGCAAGTCAAGAGCCCAGTAGCTACTGTTTGCTCAGGTTTGGCTGCTTCTATGGGAAGTATTTTGCTCTCTGCCGGAGCCAAAGGCAGACGCATGATTCAACCACATGCTCGGGTTATGATTCATCAGCCTAGCGGTGGGGCACAAGGGCAGGCCTCTTCTATCGAAATTCAGGCCCGCGAAATCATTAAAACCAAGGAGATCGGCGCCCGTATTCTTTCAGAAAACTGCAATCAGCCACTGGAGAAAGTCATGAATGACTTCGATCGCGATTACTGGATGGACGCTCAAGAGTCACTCGCATACGGCATCGTCGATCAGTTACTCGCCTAAGTGCCCGTCAAGGTCAGTTAATAGCATCTCGGCGCGTTCTAAATGAGCGGATAGCTCTTCTTTTGACTTTTTATCTAAAATGCGGTACATCATTGACATGCGCTGATTGCTCTCTAGCACTTCCCTCTTTTTGACTAAAAAATTCCAGTATAAAGCGTTGAATGGGCATGCCTGTTCTCCGGTTTTTTCTTTCGGATTAAAATGGCACTGCTTGCAGTAATTACTCATCTTGTCTATGTAATTACCGCTGCTGATATAAGGTTTGGTCGCTATAATTCCGCCGTCAGCAAATTGAGACATGCCGCGGGTGTTGGTGATTTCTACCCATTCTATGGCGTCGGCATAGACCCCTAGGTACCATCGGTCTAAGGCATCAGGATCAATCTCGGCGAGCAATCCAAAATTTCCGGTAACCATAAGGCGCTGTATATGGTGGGCATAAGCCTCATTTTTCGTTTGAGTAACGGCATGAGAAACGCATTTCATCTTGGTCTTTCCGCTCCAGTAAAATTCGGGAAGCGGTCGGCTGTGATTGAAGAAATTAAGCTGCTTGTAGGTGGGCATTTCTTTCCAATATACACCGCGCATGAACTCTCTCCACCCCAGCACCTGTCTTACAAATCCTTCTAGTTGCGCCAGCGAAATGTGCTGCTGTTTTTCTCCGGCTTGAACGGCTGCCGCAATGACTTCTTTAGGCGTGATCATCTTTGCATTCATCGCAAACGACAATCGCGAATGAAACAGAAAGCTATGGTTTGAGTACAGGGAGTCTTGATAGGTTCCGAAGTGAGGCAAAAGGTGTGAGCAGAAGTAGTCTAATAGTCGCCTAGCGTCAGTGTAATCTTTAGGCCAATTTAACTGTTGACTATTCAGCTCGCCATAGGTTTTTAGTCCTGATCGCTCTACCTCTTTGACTAGCGCAGTTACGTCATAATTAAAGGTCAACGGATCTATAATTGGCGTTTTGCCATCGTAGGCCTTTCTGTTTTCATGATCAAAATTCCATTTTCCACCAAGCGGATTAGTGCCTTCCATTAAAATGGCGTGTTTCTTTCGCATGTAGCGGTAGAAACGTTCCATGAGAAGCGACTTATCTCCAAATAACTGCTTTAGCTCGAAGCGACTGGTTAGAAAGTGTTCGCTGTCTGCGGCGTTCACCTCTACACCGCTCGATTGGAGTTGATCGCCTAGCTCTCGCAGTTGCTTATCTAATCGGTAATCGTCTGGAAGTTGGTATTCGAAGCACGTGACCTTGTGCAACTCAATAAGCGCCAAAATACGGGCGCTGAGCGATTGCTCGGGGTGAGTACTAATGGGTTGATAGATGACCTGATGACCGCTTGTTTCAAGCTGCTTGGCAAAGGCCCTCATCGCCTGAAAGAAAGCGACGATTTTCTGAATATGCTGAGTAGGGTGTTTAGCCTCTTGATTCATCTCAGCCATCAAGTAAATCGTGTCGTCTTGCGTGTGTGTAAACCAGCTATGCGCGGGATTCAATTGATCTCCTAGGACCAGCCGTATTTTTTTTAGTCTTCCCATAGCTGTTGATAACGTTGATCTGGATCGTAACGATCGGCCTGGATCTGAGTATTGAAAACGCGGTCTCTAGGATCGTTACCCACGCCGCTCACGTAATTCCAGTTGCCCCAATTACTATGCACGTCGTAATCAATCAGTTGAATTTGAAAATAGGTTGCTCCAATACGCCAGTCTTGCTTTAAGGTCTTGGCCCAATAGCTTGCTGCATTTTGTCGCCCTCTGTTACTGGTAAAACCGGTTTGTTTCAATTCGCTCATGATGGCATTGACGAATCGATCTTTGGTTTGGCCATTAACCCAATCGTTAAAGACCTGTTTGTTTTGCTGCCAGGGGTAATCTCTGTTTTTAATACCTCCAAGCTTAAAGATTCGGTCACCGTGTTTCAAGCTTAGATACTTGAAGTAATCGCGCCAAAGCAATTCAAAAAAGACCCAATAGGTGTCTTCATTTTGCTCCACAGATTGCTCGTAGCTTCGCAGGTAGGCATAAACCGACTGAGGGCTTATGCAACCCAAAGCTAAAAAGGCTGAAAACTTGGTGCTGTACGCCTCTCCAATAAGGCCGTTACGGGTTTGTTTGTAGCGCGACACTAATCTTCGTTCAAAAAAATAGTCGTTTACGCGCTGGTGAGCCGCACGCTCACCTCCGACAAACGGATGCGCCGTTCGTTCGTCGCTTGTTTGATCGGTATAGCCCAGCTCTGCCAGAGAGGGTAGGAGTATCTTGTGCGCCCTAAATAGGCTGTTCTGCTCCATTTTCTCGATGGCCTTCGAGGGCTTGTCTATTGAAAGCCTGGCTTCGATTTTTTTACGAAACACCGTGAACACCTCCGGAAGCGCCTCAATCGAGAATGGCGCGTTTTGTGGTTTAATCAAATAGGCGAGCGGTTTTTCGATCCAT
Source organism: Flavobacteriaceae bacterium (assembly GCA_016780435.1). Next base: position 6,987 of record JADHLU010000004.1, on the reverse strand, counting down.
TTAAGCGCATTTGGCTCAAAGCGTTCCATTAGGTTGCGCTTGAGATTACGTTCGTAAGTGGTACTCAACAGACTGCTATAAATGGTTGAAATACAGTGTTCATTGATGAGCTGTTCGAGTGATTCTGCTTGGTTTTCACACAATTGAAGATTAATACCCAATGCATGCAATGCCTCTTGCGTATCGGTTAAGCACTCCATTTCAAATTTGCGCGCAAAGTAAGCTTTAGGCAAAAAGGGCTCATTAAATAAGGCAATGGGTTCACGATCAAAAAGGTAAACGGCTTGTAATCCTGAATGTTTAGACGCCAGCTCGAGGAGCGGATTGTCTTGAACTCTCAAGCATTCGTTAAGCAGTACTAGGGCGTTAGAATCATTCATTTTGTTCGGTGCTCTTTGGCACATTTTTTACTACAATACTTAACCTCAGGCCAATCGCGTTCCCATTTTTTTCGCCAGCTGAATGGGCGCAGGCAATGCTGACATATTTTTTCAGGAAGGTTGGGTTTTCGATGGGCCACTACTTAAAGCAACTTAGGGGGTTCATCTAATTTGGCATAGGCGTACCGGCCTTCAAGAGTAACGTGGTAATAGGCATCGAGACCGCCTATGGCCATGGTATTGGCCTTACTATGATTTACAAACATGTCGGTATCAAGGGCTGATTGCTGAATGTGTACCGATTCGATACGGGCGGTCAGCAGCACACAGCCGTTCTCTAGCACATGCTCTTGGCTATAGCTGCAAAGGAGTTGGATAGGGCTCTCCGCTACAAAAGGTAGGTGTGTTTCTTCTCGGTATACAGGGGTTAATCCAACCGCCTCAAACTCGGACACGGTTTCAGGGTATTTAGCACTGGTCTGATGCGCTTTCGCTACAATCGACTCACTCACCGCATTGACTGTAAATTCTTTAAACTCCTTGATGTTATCGTAGGTGTGACGCTCTACAGTTAAAGGCCTGAAGACTATTCCGATTAAGGCGGGGTCGCTTCCCAAATGAATGACCGAGTTGAAAATAGCCAGGTTAGTAGTGGCCGTTCCTCTTGTGGCGATGAGGTTGGCTGAGCGAAGTCCGCAGAGGTTATTTATGAGTGTTGCTCGCTGACGACTAGGTAGTTGCGCTAGAGCTTCTGAGTTGAGGCTGATCAATTTGTTTAAGATTTAATATTAATCATTAAACAAAAATACACTAAACTCGAGGTAGTTTGCCCGCTAGTAGGTGATTAATTTGAAAAAGCTTAAGGCTAAAAACTGGAATTAGGCCAGCTTCTTAAAAACGGCTTGCATTTTCTCATGCTGCTCTTCAGCAAGTGCAGGGTCTACCAAGATGCGTCCGCTGTGCTCATCGGTAATGACCCGTTTTCTGGCAGCGATCTCTACTTGAACTTGAGGCGGAAGGGTGAAGAACGACCCACCTGAAGCCCCGCGCTCTACTGAAACAACTGCCAATTTATTGGCTACAGATGCACGAATGCGTGAATAAGCGTAAGAAAGACGCTCATCCATGCTTGACTTGTATTCTTCAGAAAGCTTAATCAGAGATTGCTCTTCTTTGGCGGTTTCTTCAAGCAACGTATCGAGTTCAGCCTTTTTGTGGTTGAGGTGGGCCTCTCTTTCGGCTAGCTTCTCTTTGGTCTGCTCAATGATTTCATTTTTCTGCTCGATCTTAACCTTGAATTCTTTGATATGCTTCTCGGCTAATTGTATTTCGAGTTCTTGAAATTCTACCTCTTTGCTAAGGGAATTAAACTCCCGGCTATTGCGCACATTTTTTTGTTGGTCGGCGTATTTTTTGATGAGCGTCTTTGACTCTTCAATGGCAATTTTCTTAACTCCAATTTGAGCGTTGAGTGTATCTATGTCATCTTCGTGTTTGGCTAAACGCGTCTTAAGACCTTCTACCTCATCTTCCAAATCTTCCACCTCCATAGGCAGCTCGCCTCTTAAGTTTTGAATCGTGTCTATTCGTGAATCAATTAACTGCAGGTCGTAGAGCGCTCTAAGTTTCTCTTCGACACTCATTTCTTTAGCTTTAGCCATAGGTATAGTACTTGACCGGATTGGTATTGAGTTCTGATAAAGTGACGGCAAAATTAGGAAATTTTTCCCTAAGCTTTTGAGCTATTGCGTTTTTTGTAAAGCGTTCTGACTCGTAGTGCCCTATATCGGCCAAAAGAAAGTCTGTATCGGCCTTGAAAAAGTCGTGGTACTTGAAGTCAGCGCTAACGTAGGCGTCTGCGCCTTGCTCTTTTGCCTTTTCAATAGCGAAGGCTCCACTTCCTCCCAGAACAGCCACCTTTTCAATGCGGTTTGATCCCAGAGCAGTGTGTTTCACTACGGCAGTTTTGAATGTTTGACCAAGAAGGGCCAGAAAGTCGTTGGGGTTTAGCGGATTTGGCAATAGTCCAATTCTACCAAATCCGTAATGCTCAGTCTCAGGCATGAGTATTTGGCGCCGCTCTAATTTTAGCGCATCGGCCATAAGGTCGCTAACGCCTCCGTTTATTTTATCTAAAGCGGTGTGCAGGGCATATATAGCTACGGAGTGTTTGATAGCCTTCATGACGCTGCGAGCTACATAGTGTTCTGTAGTTATTTTTTTAAGCCCTGAAAAAATAATGGGATGAAAGCAGATCACCATCGAAGCCCCCACGGCAATAGCCTCGTCAATTATCGCTTCTAATGCATCGTGACAGACTAAAATGCCCTTTACGCTATCTTCAGGATTTCCTACGAGTAGCCCCACATTATCGAAATCTTCGGCGAGTTCGTTAGGGGCCCATAGGGCTAATTGATCGCAAACATCTTGCACACGCATATCAGAAATGAATTAAGGGTTCTACGAATTTATCATAATTTCGCCGGGATGCCCTTCTTTAGACCGCTATTATGGCCCATTTCTCTGATCTACCAACTGGTAGTCTATGTGCGTAATGCCCTGTACGATTGGGGGTGGTTAAAAAGTTATAGGCCAAGCGTAAACAGCCTAGTGGTAGGAAATCTTTCGGTAGGCGGATCGGGAAAAACGCCCATGATTGAATTCATTCTGCGCTACTGCATCGCAGATCACCGAGTAGCTGTGATTTCAAGGGGCTATAAGCGTAAATCAAAAGGGTTTAGACGCCTGTCTGAAAGCGATACGGCCCTCAGTGTGGGTGATGAGCCCCTTCAGCTTTATCAGCAGTTTAAATCACAGGTTACGGTCGCTGTTGATACGGATAGGCTAAATGCCATTGAACAACTACTAAAGAGTGAAGACTTAGAAGCCGCCATTCTAGATGATGCTTTTCAGCATAGACGCATAAGGGCCTCTTTAAACCTGCTGCTGACTACCTATCAACGGCCTTTCTATGCCGATCACTACTTGCCTCTGGGCAGACTTAGAGATCATAAAAATCAATTAAATCGAGCCGATTTCGTGCTAGTGACCAAATGCCCTGATGAGTTGAGCTTGGCAGAGGCAGAAGCCATTAAGGCACGTATTAATAGACAGTGTTCAAAAGAAGTGTTTTTCGCTTGCAGTCGATACAGTGAGCAGTTTTTAAGTCAGCTGCCTGTTTTGGTAAACCAGCGCATAGCGCTGATCACTGGCTTGGCAGATGCTAATCAACTAAGAGACGACTTGTTAGGGCTGGGGCTCACCTTTGATTTTTTCGAAAAGCCCGATCACCATCACTATACCGATTCGGATCTTGGCGCTTTAAAGGGTTATGCCTATGTGCTAACTACTTCAAAAGATGAAGTAAAGTTGGCTCCATTGTGGAAAGATTACTTACCGCAGCGCGTACTGGTAGAAGTAGAGCACCAGTTATTATTCGATGCCCATGCGCAGTTTGTAAAGCGCATTAAAGAGGGCTTGTTTGATCGAAAACCTGCAGCAGGTTAATCGATATGCTTATGTGCTTTGTAAGAAGAGCGCACTAAAGGGCCACTTTCTACGTGTCTGAATCCGAGTTCTAATCCGAACGTCTCATACACCTTGAACTGTTCTGGAGTGATAAACGAAGAGACGGGTAGGTGTTTTTTTGAAGGCTGCAAGTACTGTCCGATAGTAACCACATCGACATCAACGGCTCTCAAGTCTCTGAGCGTCTGAAAAACCTCTTCTTCGGTCTCACCCAACCCAAGCATTATACCCGATTTGGTGCGTCTCGCCCCAGCCGATTTCAGGTAGGCCAAAACCTCCATACTTCTTTCGTATTTCGCTTGAATGCGAACGGATCTGGTAAGCCTTTTTACGGTCTCTATATTGTGCGAGATCACCTCGGGTGCTGCATCTATAATGCGGTCTAGGTGCTCTGTTATGCCTTGAAAATCTGGAATCAGGGTTTCCATAGTGGTTTGAGGATTCATGCGTCTGACGGCACGAATGGTCTCAGCCCACAGAATAGACCCCATATCTTTTAGATCATCTCGGTCTACCGAGGTGAGAACGGCATGCTTGATGCCCATCACCTTGATAGAACGGGCCACTTTTTCGGGCTCGGCGTAATCTACTTTTTCAGGCCTGCCGGTTTGCACCCCACAAAATCCGCAAGAGCGCGTACAGATGTTACCTAAGATCATAAAAGTCGCCGTTCCTTCGCCCCAACATTCGCCCATATTTGGACAACTTCCAGAGGTGCAAATGGTGTTCAGGTTATAGGTGTCTACCAACGATCTAAGTTGCTTGTATTTCTGCCCTGTCGGCAGGGTTACCCTGATCCATTTGGGTTTAGCTACGCGAGTGGTTTCGGTCTTGTTTTCTACGGCAGATTCCATGCGACAATTTTTATCAAAATTAAGAGTTATTCCTTAGAATTTCAGCGAGACTTCGCCTTGCCCTAAGAAGAGTCACCTTAACGTTGTTTTCGCTCTCTTCGAGTAAGATTGAGATCTCTCGAATAGAATTCGACTCGAAGTAAAAGAGCTCGATCAGTTTTTGGTAGCGCGGGTTGAGCTTGTGAATGAATTCCAATAGCTGGTGTTGACTTTGCTCAAGTATAAGCTGGTCTTCGTGGTTAGGGCTTTCGTCAAGTACCAGTTCGGTATCGGCGTTTAGTCGCTCTTCGCTGCGCGATCGATTTCTCGCCCTAATCAGATCGATGTGCAAGTTCTTAGAAATAGATATGAGCCAGGTGTTGAATTGAAAGGCAGAGTCGTAGCTAGACAACTTCTCAAAAGCGCGCGAGAAGGTTTGAATGGCGATATCTTCTGCGTCTAATTCGTTTGCGGTGCGCTTGAGCAAGAAGAAGTAAACCTCTTGCCAGTGATTGTTGAGGAGGGTGTTGAAGGCGGATTGGTCACCGCTTAAGGCACGATCGATAAGTGATGCGTTAGACTCTGGATTCAAAATCGCTAATTAACTGCCTCTTTTTTGCACATTTCATCTGCGGTCTTTCCGCAGTAGCTGCATATTTCTCCGTCTTTGTTCAGAAAAGGACTCTGACTGGCGCAGGTTCCTGAAAATTTTCCGTCTTTTTTAGCCCAAAGCTTTATCGCTATACCTGCAAAAGAAAGTAAAAGTAAGCCTGCAGTGAGTAAAACTAATTTCATAGTGTAAAGGTAAGAACTCTGCTAGTAAATAGTGACCTCTTCTTCAAGTTCAATGCCATAAGTTTCGGCTACTTGTTGCTTGATGTGAGCACTTAGATCAAAAATTTCTTTGCCGCTTGCCCCTCCGGTATTGACCAGCACAAGCGCCTGTTTGTCGTGTACGGCGGCTTTACCCCTTTTAATCCCCTTTAGTTTTAGTCGATCAATAAGCCAGCCCGCGGCTACCTTAAAGCTTCCGTCGGATTGGGCGTATAGTGGAGTTTCGCTGTCTATCGAACGAAGCTGTTTGGCCTTCTCGGCAGACACCACCGGATTCTTAAAGAAACTTCCCGCATTTCCAATGATTTTCGGATCGGGCAGCTTTGAGCTTCTTATGGCGCAAACGGCCTCTGCAACATCGATCGGCCTGATCGGTGTTGTTGGAGGAGACTGCTCAAACCACTGTTTTAGAGGAGCGTAAGCGGTATTTACAGCGTGAATGTTTTGACTCAATCTCAGAGCTACTTCGGTGATGATGTAGCGGTCTTTGAGTTCTTTTTTAAAGATAGAATCGCGATAACCGAAAGCGCAGTCTTCAAAGTTGAATGTTCGCTCCTCTAAGGTGATTCGATCTAGTGCTTTACACCACTCAAAAACATCTTTGAGCTCGACCCCATAGGCTCCGATGTTCTGTATAGGTGCTGCTCCCAAAGATCCAGGAATCAGGGCGAGGTTCTCTAAACCACCTAAGCCTTGTTGTAATGACCACATGACTAAATCGTGCCATGGTTCTCCGGCGGCTGCAATGAGTAAGGCCTCGGTGTCTGAAAGCCGTTCTATCGCTTTGCCTTTCCAGCGCACTAGGGCCACATCGTAGGGGTAGTCATTGGTGAAAAGCACATTGCTGCCTTGACCTAAGAAAAGGTAGGGCTCTGATTGGTGTGACTCTAGAAATTGGCGAAGCTGCTGTATCGAGGTCAGCGTGTAAACAGCGCGGGCCATCACGCCTATGTTAAAGGTGTTGTAAGGGGTTAATCTAGTCGATTGTGCACTCATGAATCAGGCTAAATAGGCCTCTAGCCCTTTTTCGAGTATGTGTACGGCTCTTTTTAGTGCATCGATCTCAAGCACATAAGCGATGCGTACTTCACCTTCTCCCAGTCCTTTGGTGCTGTAGAATCCGGCTGCGGGTGCTACCATGACCGTTTCGTTATCGAGTGAGAAATGTTCTAGAAGCCACTGCGCGAAGTCTTCTGCGCTCTTTACCGGTAACTTGACGATGCAGTAGAAGGCTCCCTTTGGAATAGCGGTTTGCACTCCTGGAATCTGTTGTAGGGCGTGCACTAAAAAATTTCTTCGGGCACTGTATTCTTTGAGCACTTCTTCAAAGTAGTGTGCTTCTGTGTCTAATGCAGCCTCACTCGCAATTTGGGCATAGGTAGGCGGAGACAGCCTTGCCTGGGCAAACTTGA
>JADHLU010000003.1 GCA_016780435.1 Flavobacteriaceae bacterium | reverse complement strand
GGATCGCGAATTTCTAGGGGAACCCTAGTCGCCAAAGGCGCAAAGGCCATGGCCATCCGGTGATCGTTATAGGTGTCTATAGCAGCGCTCTTTAACTCAGTTGATCGCGCCTGCACCTTGAGCGAGTTCGAACTAATGGCCACTGCAAGACCGCATTTTTCGAGTTCGGCCTTCATGGCGGCTAAGCGATCAGTTTCTTTGATAGGCAATGTATGCAGCCCGATCATGGTGCACTCAACTCCTAAACCGGCCGCCGTAACCGCAATGGTTTGGGCAATGTCTGGAGCATCTTTTAAGTCAAAAGCGTAGGGCCTAGATTCTGGATCGCTGCGCTTGCGCAGCACAATAGATTCACCGTTCTCGAAGGTGGTTTCAACCCCGAATTCGGTATAGATATCGGCAAGCACCCGGTCTCCCTGTAGCGAATCGTTCTTGAGCACACTCAACTGTACCTGAGTGCCTACAGGAGAGAGCGCGACTATACTGTAGTAATAACTAGCGGCACTCCAATCTGATTCTACTGATAACGATTGATCTCTTATTGCCGACAACGGAGCAATGCGCAGTCCGTTTTCATCTAAATAGGTCTCAACGCCGATAGCATTCAGTAGCTTCAACGTCATTTTGAGATAGGGAACCGAGGTTAGCGTTCCGTCAAAAGTAAGCGCCAGGCCTTCGCTGAATTTTGGGGCCACCAAACACAGTGCCGAGAGGTACTGACTGCTGATATCGGCGCGAATCTTCAAATGCCCTCCTCTGAGCTGTTTTCCGCTTATCTGTAAGGGCGGAAATCCCTGATTTTCCAAATAACGAACATCAGCCCCCAATTCAACTAGTGCATCGACTAAAACTCCAATAGGCCGCTGCTTCATACGATCGCTTCCGGTTAGGGTTATCTCAGCCCTACCTAGCGAAGCAAAATAGGCCGTGAGAAAACGCATAGCCGTTCCGGCGTGATGAATGTCTACCTCTCCCGAGATTTGCTCAATACCGCGCTTCATCATCTCTACATCGTGCGCATTCGAATCGTTGATCAGCATTAAATTCGGATAAAGCGCCTTTAACAGCAGCACCCTGTTGGTCTCGCTCTTAGATCCGGTCAGTCTTATCGCAGACGACTTTAGGTCACTTTTTAGGTGTATGCGTACGGCACTCATGGCTTTAATTTTGGATTGTTTTGATGCCTTTCGCGATCGCGCTGCGTTTTCAAAACGAGTTTTCGATCGAAGGCCTGCTGAAGGTCTACCCCGGTCTGATTCGCCAAGCACAAAACGACAAACAACACATCAGCTAGCTCTTCTCCAAGGTCTTTATCCTTATCTGAAGCCTTTTCACTTTGCTCGCCGTAGCGCCGAGCAATAATGCGGGCAACCTCGCCAACTTCTTCGGTTAACTGGGCCATATTGGTGAGCTCGTTAAAATAACGCACCCCGTGTTCATTAATCCACTGATCTACCCGTTTTTGAGCCGTTTTTATGTCGTTCATTATTCTTTGTTTTTAGTGTCAATAATTAAGGTTACCGGGCCGTCGTTCAGCAAGGAGACCTTCATATCAGCTGCAAATACCCCGCGCTGAATGGGTTTACTTAAGAGCTGTTCTAGTCTATGCCCAAAATAGAGGTATAACTGATTGGCCTGTTCGGGGGCTGCAGCATCTACAAAGGACGGACGGTTTCCCTTTTTGGTGGCGGCGAATAACGTGAATTGAGAAATCAACAGCACACTGCCCTCTATTTGGTCGATCGCTAAATTCATTTTACCGTCTGCGTCACTAAAAATCCGCAACTGAGCAATCTTCGAGGCGAGCCAATCGGCATCTTGCTCGGAATCTTCATGAGTTACCCCCAATAACACGAGAAGCCCGTGTTCAATGCTCCCAACACATTGGCCTTCCACTGACACAGATGCCTCACTAACCCGTTGAATTACCGCCCTCATGATTCGTATATATCTGTTCTGTACGGCCCATCTGGATCGTCTAATAACCCCCTGTAGCTATCGTAGCGACTTTGAGCAATTGATCCAGATTCAACCGCTGCTTTGACCGCGCACTGGGGCTCGTTATCGTGAAGACAGTTGTGAAATTTACACTGTGATTTTAGTGCAAAAAACTCCTTGAAGTAATCGGCTATCTCATGCCGTTCTAGGGTGGCTATACCGAATCCGCGAATACCGGGGGTATCTATAATTCGCGCCCCAAAACTCAGATCAAACATCTGGGCAAAGGTAGTGGTGTGCTGGCCCTGCTGGTGCTGATCAGAGGTACGAGCAGTTTTAAGGTCTAAGGAGGGTGCAATGGCATTGATGAGGGTTGACTTACCGACACCCGAATTACCTGAAAACATGCTGGTCTTCTCTTTCATTAGTTCTCGTAGTTCATCGCAACCCAAGCCAGTTAATGCGCTGCTCACTAGTGCCTTATAGCCGATTGATTCGTATAGCTGCTTTAGCGCCATCGCTCGAGCTCTTTCACCTTCGTCATAGCTATCCCATTTATTGAATACTAAAACCACTTCAATGTGATAGGCCCCAGCACTGACCAGAAATCGGTCGATAAACGCGGCATAGGTAGGCGGATTTTTCAAGGTGACCACCAAAAAAATTTGATCGATGTTGGCCGCTATGATATGTAGTTGCTTTGAGAGATTGACCGATCGCCTGACTAGGTAGTTGGCCCGAGGCTCAATAGCCGTAATGATTCCCTGCTGCTGTTCTGACTGGGCTTCTATATCAAAATTAACCCAGTCGCCTACGGCGACTGGGTTAGTAGATTTAATGCCCTGAATGCGAAACTTGCCCTTAATTCGACACGAATAAACGCGGCCGTCTTCGGCCTTGACTTGGTACCAACTTCCGGTCGATTTATAAACAAGTCCTCGCATACCCCTTATGGGTTCATGATCTTTTCTTGATGGCGAATAGACTCTTGGTGAATACTCTTGAAGAGCTTTAAAATGAACTCTTCGCTAAGGTTGCGCTGCTCTCCTTCAAGTATCATTCTTCCGAGTATCTCGTTCCAACGATTAGACTGTAAAACGGCCACGTTGCGGTCTTTCTTGAGTTGACCAATAGACTTGGCTACGGTCATGCGCTCTCCTAGCGTATCCAAGATAGACGAATCGAGTACGTCGATTTGAGCACGTAAATGGTCTAAGGAAGCGTGAAAATCGGCTTGATCGTCTCCGCGCTTACGCACCTTGAGGTCTTTGAAGATCTCCTGAAGACGCGTAGGCGTCACCTGCTGTGCGGCATCGCTCCACGCATTGTCTGGGTCGCAATGCGTCTCTATCATGAGCCCATCGAAATTCAAATCGAGTGCGGTCTGTGAGACATCAAATATCAAATCTCTTCTTCCAGAAATGTGGCTAGGATCGTTGATAATAGGCAGATCTGGGTACTTTGACTGCAAGTCAATGGCGATTTGCCATTCAGGCAGGTTGCGGTATTTGGTCTTCTTATACGAAGAGAATCCGCGATGAATGACTCCTAGCTTTTCGATGTTGGCGTTGTGCAGGCGCTCTACGGCCCCTATCCAGAGCGAAAGGTCGGGGTTGACCGGATTCTTAACCAGAACCACTTTGTCGGTACCCTCTAAAGCATCTGCTATTTCTTGAACGATGAACGGGCTTACCGTCGATCGGGCACCTATCCACAACAGATCTACATCGTATTCAAGTGCCAGTTCGACATGTGCGCGGTTGGCGACTTCGGTGGCGGTCTTTAAACCCGTTTCTTCTTTGACGCGCTGAAGCCACTTAAGCCCTATGGCTCCAACTCCCTCGAAATTTCCAGGCCTCGTTCTAGGCTTCCATATACCTGCGCGGTAGTAATTGACATCTGTATCTTTTAGGTCGTGGGCAATCTGCATGACCTGAGACTCGGTCTCAGCACTGCAGGGCCCTGCGATAACGAGCGGATGCGTCAACTGCATCTCATCTAACCAGCTACGAAACTTTTTCGAATTTTCCATGATTGTGATTTAAGGCTTTAAAGGTAAAGGGTTTAATATTTTTTCTATGCTATTTATGCGTTTCATTTCTTCGGTAAGGCCCTGTGTGTCTTCGTTTTCGATCAGGTCTTTAAAGGCAATAAGGTGTTCGATAAACGCCTCGAGCGTCTCTAATAAGGGTTCTTTGTTCTGAACGAAAATCGGAGCCCACATCTGCGGGGAACTCTTTGCAAGGCGTACGGTAGAGGCAAATCCACTGCCGGCTAAGTCAAAAATAGTGCGATCGTCTTTCTCTTTGCCCATTACGGTCTTTCCGAGCATAAATGCACTGATGTGCGAAAGGTGAGAGACATAGGCCACATGTACATCGTGCTCCTTGGCACCCATGTATCGCACACGCATACCCAGGGCAGCAAAGGCATTCATTGCACGCTCTTGTAGGTCTATGGCCGTTTTCTCGATCTCACAAACTATAGCCAACTTGTCCTTATACAGGTCGGCTATTGCCGCATTTGGGCCTGAAAACTCGGTTCCGGCTATGGGGTGTGCCGCTAAGAAATGAGCTCTTTTTGGGTGCTCAGCCACTGAAGCACAAATTGCCAGCTTAGTAGAGCCCGCATCCATGACCAGAGTGGTCGGCCCAACGGCATCCAAAATCTTGGGCAATTCGAGCACCAACTGATCTACCGGAATACTTACAAATACGAGGTCAGCTTCCGCGAGTTGATTGTAATCAACGGCCCGATCAATTATCCCAAGCTTCATAGCCTGCTCTAAATGCTGTTCGCTGCGGTCTACTCCCAGAACCTCGGTGACCAGTGCGTGTTCTCTAAGAGCCTTCGCCCAAGACCCACCGATCAACCCCACACCTACTACAGCCAGTTTCATAATTTCTTGGTTTTTACACGCATGATAGCCTTCTCGATCTGATCTGCCGTGACGCAGAGCGAAAAACGCACGTGATTCTTGCCTTCAGATCCGAAGATGAATCCGGGTGCACAGAACAGCGCATATTCGCTGAGAAGCTTGTCGGCAAAAGCCTCGCTCTGCACGCCCTTGGGCAGTTTACACCACACAAACATTCCAGTCTGACCGGGCTCCACCTCGAGTTTCAATGACTTGGCCAACAGCTCGACCAATTTTCTGCGCTGCATGTAGACTTCATTGAGTTGAACAAACCACGACTTGGGTTCAGCTAAGGCCTTAGCCGCAGCGCGTTGAATGCCAAAAAACATTCCAGAATCCATATTCGATTTAACCTTTAAAACCGACTGAATGAGCGTCTTAGATCCTGCTAAGGCTCCCACGCGCCAACCGGCCATATTGAAGACCTTGCTGAGCGAGTTGAGTTCTAACACGTTCTTATAGCCTTGGGTGTGTGCCAAAATTGAAGTGGGCTTATCGTTTCCAATAAAGCTATACGGATTGTCGTTTACCACCAGTAGGTCGTGTTTCTTGGCCAAATCGATGATGTGCTTAAACCCGTCGGGGCCTATGGTGATGCCTGTGGGCATATGCGGATAATTCACCCACATGAGCACCGCCCGCTCTAATAATTTGGGATCGATGGTTGAAAAATCAGGCAGCCCCTTGTCATCTAAGGGGTAAAAAACAGCGCGCGCGCCAACCAATCGGGCGACAGCCTCATAGGTCGGGTAGCCTGGATTCGGAATGAGCACCACGTCTTTGGCATTGAGAAAAGCCATACTGATGTGAAAAATACCCTCTTTAGATCCCATCAGTGGAAGAATTTCATGAGTTGGATCTAATTTTACCTGATAGTGTGTTTGGTAAAACTGCGCAAAGGCCGCCCTCAACTCATCTCGTCCAACATAGCTCTGATACTGGTGTACGCCCTTTTCAGAGAGCGCCTCTAGTAGCCCGCCTATGGCTGAAGACGGAGCCTCCAAGTCTGGACTTCCGATTCCCATGTTAATGATGGGCGATCCGGCAGCCGTGAGCGCCTTAATTTCTTTCAGCTTCTTCGAAAAGTAGTACTCGCTGACCCGCTTCAGTCTCTTGGCTTCTCTCATGATTCGCTCGTTTTAAGTTGATTGGTGTACACTCCCAACAGCGTAAAGCTGTCGGCCATTATTTCAAGAGCCGCCATAGCCTTTTGAAATTGACTCGTCTGTTCGAAGGTTACGTCTACAAAAAAGGCGTACTTCCACGGGGTTTCTATAATCGGAAGCGACTGTATCTTCGTGAGGTTGAGGTTACAATCACTCATCACATTTAGTATGGTGGCCAGGCTTCCCCTCTTGTGCCCGGTCACAAATCTAATGGAGGCTTTGTTGGCCTTTGGATCAACAGATCCGTCTTCAACCGCCCTCTTGATGCGCACAAAACGAGTCGCATTCGAGCTAAGGGTTTGAATATCGTTGGCCAAAATCTCTAAGTCATACAAGTTCGCAGCCTCAGGCGGAGCAATCGCCGCAACACCCATGCGCTTCGCTTCCGAAATGCGCTGAGCTACAGAGGCGGTATCATCGGCCTCTACTAGGGTGATGGATTTGTGCTGCTCAAAAAAAGAGGCACACTGCAAGAGCGCCATTGGATGCGACTCAACTCGTGTAATAGCCTCAAGCGACTGACCCGGAAGGGCCATTAGGTTGTGCGAAATGCTCAAGTAAAACTCAGAGGTGATCTTAAATCCGTTGGTGTAAATCAGCGCGTAATTAGGGAGTATGGCTCCTGCAATTGAATTTTCAATAGCCATGACGGCCTCTTCGAAGCGCCTGTTCTTTAGTCCCTCCGCCAGTTCAGCAAACGAATCGCAGCAGACGCAATCAAGCTGCGAGCCATAAAATTGAACGGCCACCTTGTGGTGATTAGATCCGGCTATACCCTGAATTCCTACCTTCATAGTTTAATCAAAAAAAAAGCCCCGAAGAATCGGGACTTTAGTATTTTTTGACACACCAAATGACAAAAGCCCCCTTATCGCAAACTGCGGTAAAAGGTAAAATAGGCGAATGACTTTGGAAGTGTGTTTTTCATATATCGCGCTAAATACAGAAAAGCATTTATAAAAAGCAAATGTGCGCGCTTAATTTCTTTAAAAAATAGATTTTTTTTGCGGCCCCAAGTGGAGATCAAACATTTGAGAATAGCTATATTGAGGGGTCAAAAAAAGTAGCGTATGCATATCGCGGTTGCGGGAAATATAGGTTCGGGAAAAACCACCCTAACTGACTTACTAGCCAAGCATTACAGATGGGAGGCTCATTTTGAAGAGGTAATCACCAACCCCTACCTCAACGATTTTTACAATCACATGGAGCGCTGGAGCTTCAATCTACAGGTATACTTTCTCAACACCCGGTTCAGGCAAGTGCTGAACATCCGAGAAGGAGACAAAACGGTCATTCAAGACCGTACCATATATGAGGATGCTTACATTTTTGCGCCAAACCTGCACAATATGGGGCTGATGACCAATCGCGACTTTGAAAACTACCTCAGCTTGTTTGAGCTCATGGAGTCTTTAGTAGATCCACCCGACGTCTTGATTTATCTCAGAAGTTCTATTGAAAACTTAGTCAAGCAGATTCACAAGCGCGGAAGACAATACGAAAGCGGCATCTCTATAGACTACTTGAGTCGCCTGAACGACCGTTACGAAGAGTTCATAAAGGGGTATACCAAGGGCACCCTTTTAATTTTCGATGTCGATGAGCTGAACTTTGTCGATAATGTCGAAGACCTAGGGTTTATCGTAAACCGCATCAACGCCGAGATACACGGACTGTTCAAATAAGATTTTTGCAGAAACCGCAAATTAAAAAGCCCGGGCGAATGCCCGGGCTTTTTAATTTGATTTAATCAGTAATTACGACTGAACAGCGGCGCTTTCGCTTTTTTCAATGTTGAGTTCAACCTCTGGGTGATTCGCTTTCACCTGATCCATAACCTCTTCTGCTGAACGGCCTTCATAGGTAACCTCTTCAACTTCTTGAACACCGTTCACATTGGTAACGGTGCGAATTACGGCGTAGGTCATTGAATCGTCACTGCCCGTTGTAGCACGCACGTCAACGGTGATTTCTTTGCTCACCTCATCAGTGGTATAAGCGGCTAGGGAATCAGCCTCTACCAAACTTGGAGCAATCACCAGTGCAACTACAGACATTAACTTCAATAAAATGTTTAACGAAGGGCCTGAGGTGTCCTTAAACGGATCTCCCACGGTGTCTCCAACAACAGCTGCCTTGTGAGCATCTGACCCCTTGCGTCCTTCTTTTTCGATTGTTTTCTTGGCATTATCCCAAGCACCACCGGCGTTCGATTGAAAAATAGCCATGAGTACACCTGAGGCGGTAACCCCGGCTAACAAGCCTCCGAGCATCTCAGCACCTCCAACAAAGCCTATAAAAACAGGAACGATGATCGCCAATAGTCCGGGCATCACCATTTCTTTGATCGATGCCTGAGTCGAAATAGCTACACACTTATCGTATTCAGCAACCCCATCGGCGGCATCAAAGATCGCTCGATCTTCAGGGGTGGCCTTTGACAAGTCTGAATCGTACTTGCGCATCACCTCAAGGGCGGCCTTAAGAGCAGGAATATCTTTGAATTGGCGACGCACCTCTTCAATCATGGCCATAGCGGCACGACCTACTGCATTCATCGACATAGCCGAGAATACAAATGGAAGCATGGCTCCAATCAATAATCCGGCCATAATTGTTGGCTCAGAAACATCAATTGATTTCACCTTGGCGGTTTTCATGAAGGCTGCAAAAAGTGCAAGCGCAGTAAGGGCTGCAGAGGCAATAGCAAATCCTTTTCCGATGGCCGCGGTAGTGTTTCCTACGGCATCAAGGGTATCTGTGCGCTCTCTAACTTCGGCCGGAAGCTCTGCCATTTCGGCAATACCTCCCGCATTATCCGAAATCGGTCCGTACGCATCTACTGCCAATTGAATACCGGTGTTGGCTAGCATACCCACAGCGGCAATAGCAATACCGTAAAGTCCGGCAAAGTGATGCGAAACGAGGATCGCCGCAGCAATCAAGATGATCGGAATAGCCGTAGACATCATACCTACACCCAGTCCGGCAATAATATTCGTGGCCGATCCGGTTTCAGACTGACGCACGATTGAGTTCACAGGCTTAGTGCCTGTTCCTGTGTAATATTCGGTAACCTTACCCACTAGAAGGCCTGCAACCAATCCAGCAATGGTAGCCAAGAAAACGCCTAAAGAAGTAAAGGTCTTTCCTTGCTCTACCCACGATTCAGGAAGCATCTCATTAATCAAGAAATAAGAAGTCACGAGCATAAGTGCTGCCGATCCAAACTCACCCAAATTAAGGGCTGTTTGTGGGTTTCCTCCCTCTTTAACACGCACAAAGAAGGTTCCGATGATAGACATAATGATCCCGGCTGCTGCTAGAGCTAACGGAAGGTAAACTGCACCCAATCCATTAAACGAGTTTGCAAACTCAGGAAGTGTAGCAAAAGCTGCTCCTAGAACCATTGTTCCAATAATAGAACCTACATACGATTCAAAAAGGTCAGCGCCCATTCCGGCCACATCTCCAACGTTGTCTCCAACGTTATCTGCAATGGTAGCAGGGTTAAGCGGATGGTCTTCTGGAATACCGGCTTCAACCTTACCTACCAGGTCAGCTCCGACATCGGCGGCTTTAGTATAAATACCGCCACCCACGCGAGCAAACAAAGCGATAGAAGAGGCTCCAAGAGAAAATCCTGAAAGTACGTTGAGCACTTCATCAATTCCCCATCCCTGAGCACTGTATATAGCAAATAATGAACCTAAACCTAAAACGCCTAAACCAACTACACCTAGACCCATAACCGATCCTCCAGCGAATGCGACTTCTAGAGCCTTAGGTAAAGAGGTACGTGCGGCATTGGTTGTGCGCACATTGGCCTTTGTGGCGACGCGCATACCGATGAATCCGGCTAGGGCCGAACAAACGGCACCTACAATGAATGAGACCGCCACAAGACCGTTCGATCCGGCCTCGTTTTGACCTTTGAAGAACAGTAATATAGCAACGGCTGCCACGAAAATGCTTAGAATCTTGTATTCGGCCTTTAAAAAAGACATCGCCCCATCAGCAATGTTTTTGGCGATTCTAGCCATTTTTTCGTTACCCACTTCTTGCTTGGTAACCCATGCATTTTTGATAAAAACGTAAATGAGCCCAAGAATCCCAAAGGCCCATAAGAAAGGAACTAATGCCTCCATATAGAATAGTTTAGTTTCGGTTAGTTTTATAACAACGCCCGCAAAAGTAGTAAAAGTTAAACTTTTAGGCTGTTGAAATTAGCGCGCTGCCTCAACGCTCAAAAGTGTGCCTTTTTGCGCACACTTAATCGCGGTACAATACCTTTTTAACGGCTTTAACAACATCGTCCTCGTTTGGCAACCACTCTTGCAGCAGCACCGGTGAATAGGGCGCTGGAGTATCGGCCGTGTTGAGCTTCACTACAGGGGCATCAAGGTAATCAAAGGCCTTATCTTGAACCTGGTATGTGATCTCGGTGGCCACGTTTCCAAACGGCCATGCTTCTTCTAAAACCACTAAGCGGTTTGTTTTTTTCACCGATTTTATAATCGTATCGACATCCATTGGTCGCACGGTTCTCAAATCAATAATTTCAACAGATATTCCTTCTTGAGCCAAGCGATCGGCTGCCTTATAGGCCTCTTTGATAATTTTTCCGAAAGAGACGATGGTCACATCGGTCCCTTCGCGTTTAATATCGGCAACCCCAAGAGGAATGGTGTACTCTCCCTCGGGTACCTCGCCCTTGTCTCCGTACATCTGCTCAGACTCCATGAAAATCACCGGATCGTCGTCACGTATAGCTGATTTCAGCAATCCCTTAGCGTCTGCCGGATTCGACGGAACCACCACCTTTAAACCCGGACAGTTAGCAAACCAACTGTCAAAGGCCTGTGAGTGCGTAGCCGCTAACTGCCCAGCAGAAGCAGTTGGACCTCTAAAAACGATAGGAATATTAAACTGACCCGCAGACATCTGACGCATTTTAGCGGCGTTATTGATGATCTGGTCAATACCTACCAACGAAAAGTTGAAGGTCATGAATTCAATAATGGGGCGGTTGCCGTTCATAGCTGAACCCACACCAATACCCGAAAAGCCCAACTCAGATATAGGGGTGTCAATGACGCGTTTAGGGCCAAATTCGTCTAGCATACCCTTAGACGCTTTATAAGCACCATTGTATTCGGCTACCTCTTCTCCCATGAGATATATAGTCTCGTCTCGGCGCATCTCTTCAGACATGGCCTCAGCAATTGCCTCTCTAAACTGAAGTGTTTTCATAGTCTTTTTATACAGTGTGTGGGCAAAAATAAGACATTTTAACCGTTGTCTATACCCCTGAGTCTTTGAATAAATTTATTATGCATGCATAATAAATTAATCGGTTTTAGTATATTTGTTTACAGACGATTAACCCTGATTACCTATGAAGATTTTGGTTTGCATTAGTGCGGTTCCTGACACCACATCAAAGATTAATTTTACCGATAGCGACACCCGCTTTGACACCCAGGGCGTTCAGTTTGTCATGAACCCCAACGACGAGTTCGGGCTTACTCGGGCCATTTGGTTTCAAGAAAAACAACAAGCAGAGGTGCACATCGCTACTGTTGGAGAATCAGCGGTTGAACCCATCATGCGCAAGGCTCTAGCTATTGGGGCCACCAAGGGTTATCGCATTGATGCTGCTGCTGTAGACGGATTCTTCGTGGCCACCCAGCTAGCGGCGCTGATCACGAAAGAAGGCTACGACCTAGTCATATGCGGAAGGGAGTCTATCGATTACAACGGGGCTATGGTTCACGGGTTGATTGCACAAGCCTGTGGATACGCATTTATCAACACCTGTGTGCAACTTGAAATTGAAGGAAATCAGGCTAAAGCCGTTCGCGAAATCGACGGGGGTAATGAAAAATTGACTGCCACGCTTCCGCTAGTAATTGGTGCTCAGAAAGGGCTAGTCGAAGAATCTGACCTGAAAATTCCCAACATGCGCGGAATCATGATGGCCAGACAAAAACCCATAGAAGTACTTCCGGCTGTGGCCACCGAAGCGCGCACTGTAGACGTGCGTTTCGAGCGACCCAAGGCCAAAGGCGAGGTCACCCTGGTTGATCCGAATGACCTCGACACCCTAATTGATCTCTTACATAAAGAAGCTAAAGTGTTATAATTATGGCCATACTTGTTTACTTAGAAACCGAAAATCAGTCACTTAAAAAATCAGCGCCCGAGCTAGCCTCTTATGCGAAGGCCCTGTCTGGATCTGAAAAAACCATTGGCCTATGCGTAAACGCCAAAGACGCAGAAGGGTTTAATGCGTATGGTCTAGATGAACTTATTGTAGTCGATCGCCCGACTCAAACCATTAGCGCTGAAGAAGTGGGCCAATTGGTGGCGGCCATTGCCGAGGAGGTTTCAGCCCAGAAGGTGATCATTGGATCAAGCGCAGACGCCCGTTATTACGGATCGCTTATTGCCTCGCGTTTGGGGGCCGCCTACATTCCGAATGTGACCGGAACTCCTGAGGAGCACAACGGAGAACTCCTCTACAAACGCAGCGTATTCACCAATAAAGGATACGCTTATACCGCAGCGAGAGCCGCTAAAACCGTGATAGGGCTGGCTAAAAATGCCTTTGAGGTGCGCGAGAACCAACAGCAGCTGACGATCAGCCAAAGAAGTTTCGATTTTGATGCGCCAAAGGTTCAGTCAGAAGGGGTCGAAAAGGCCAGTGGAAAAGCCACCATAGCCGATGCCGACGTAGTCGTCTCGGCCGGAAGAGGCCTAAAAGGCCCTGAAAATTGGGGGATGATTGAAGAGCTAGCTGAGGTACTTGGTGCCGCAACGGCCTGTTCGAAACCGGTTTCTGACCTCGGATGGAGACCCCATGGCGAGCACGTGGGACAAACCGGAAAACCCGTGGCTACCAATCTGTACATCGCCATTGGAATTTCTGGAGCCATTCAACATCTAGCCGGGATCAACGCATCAAAAGTCAAAGTGGTCATTAATAACGACCCTGAGGCTCCATTCTTTAAGGCGGCTGATTACGGAATAGTAGGCGATGCCTTTGAGGTGGTTCCTGCATTAATCGAAAAATTAAAACACTTTAAGGCCCAAACCGCCTAAAATCGCTTATTTTGCCCTTTATGAGTACGGTAACGCTTATCATAAAGGGCATTTCATACAGCCAGGCTCAAAATGGGGCCTATGCGCTGATACTTGAAGAAGAGTCAGGCGAACGAAAACTTCCCATTGTGATAGGAGCCTTCGAGGCACAGGCCATAGCCGTGGCCTTAGAAGAAGACTTAAAACCGCCCCGCCCTCTCACCCACGATCTTTTTAAAAACACCTTAAACCGTTTCGACGTTCATCTAGACTATGTGCTCATTCACAAATTAAAAGAGGGTGTATTCTACGCCAGTCTCATCTGCTCTAAAGACGGAAAAGAAGAAATTATCGATGCACGCACCAGTGACGCAGTAGCATTAGCTGCTCGATTTGGGGCTCCTATTCACACTTATTCAGCCATATTAGACCAGGCCGGTATCACCTTTTCTTCTTTAGACATGAATGTAAAAAAAACACCACCATCAGATCCAGAGTCGGTGAGCAATGCGGCTAGCCCATCGCCCTCAAACTATCGTTCATACTCCGAGAAACAGTTAAATGCGGCACTCAAGAAGGCCGTTTCAGACGAAGACTACGAAAAGGCCGCGGCCTTGAGAGACGAACTCGAACGAAGAAATCTTTCCTAACTTAGGCGCTTTTTAAGATGGCAATAATCAGAGGTATTATCGGAATCGCCGTGCTCTTGGGCATCGCTTACTTGTTGAGTTCCAAGCGCAAAGCCATTCGATGGAAGACCATCTTTATAGGTTTAGCCCTGCAATTCGTGTTGGCCTTTGGTGTGCTTCGCGTAGAATGGGTAAAACAGCTTTTTAATGTGATGGGTAGCTTCTTTACTGCTATACTCGAATTCACTGAAAGTGGTAGTCTTTTCTTATTCGGAAACCTCATTGATGCCTCCAACCCGACCATTGGCTACGTATTTGCCCTTCAAATCTTACCCACCATTGTATTCTTTTCGGCGCTGACCTCTATCCTCTATTACTTCGGTATCATTCAGCGCGTAGTGAAGACCTTGGCCTGGCTTTTGACCAAAGCGCTCGGAATATCCGGAGCCGAAAGCCTTTCGGTAGCGGGAAATATCTTTTTGGGCCAAACCGAAGCCCCCCTCTTGATCAAGGCCTATTTGCCAAAGATGAATCGCTCCGAAATTCTATTGGTGATGACGGGCGGTATGGCCACGGTGGCCGGAGGAGTGCTTGCCTCGTACGTTGGCTTTCTGGGCGGATCTGACCCCGAGCTGCGCCTGTCTTTTGCGCGTCATTTGATTGCCGCCTCAGTTATGGCTGCCCCAGGAGCTATAATTATAGCGAAATTAATTCTTCCGCAGACCAAGGAGGTCGATGAGGCCATTGAACTATCCGAAAATTCATCTGGATCGAATGCCTTAGATGCCTTAGCCAACGGCACAACAGAAGGACTAAAGCTCGCCCTAAACGTGGGCGCCATGCTACTTGTTTTCATCGCATTTATCGCCCTGATCAACGGGGTGTTAAGCCAACTGGGCAACATTGGCGGTTTGAATGCCTTTCTCGCCCCATACTGGGGTTACGAAAAGGTCTCTTTAGAGGCTATCTTGGGTACCTTATTCGCCCCCTTGATGTACATTATTGGAGTGGCCAAAGAAGACTTGAGTCTGATGGGGCAACTACTGGGCATCAAATTGGTAGCCTCAGAATTTGTAGCCTACACCCAATTGGCCAGCCTAAAAGACATGAACAACGCCGTTCATTTAGCCTACGACAAATCAGTCTTAATGGCCACTTATATGTTGTGCGGGTTTGCTAATTTTGCCTCTATTGGCATTCAGATTGGCGGCATCGGCACACTGGCTCCCTCTCAAAAGAAGACCCTTTCTGAGCTCGGATTTAAAGCGCTCATCGCCGGATCACTAGCCTCGCTGCTCTCGGCCACCATTGCCGGAATGATTTTGGGCTAAATAGCCGTTAATAACCTGAAGATAATCTTCTACCTCAGCGGTCTTAGACCACGCTTGTAGTTGATATCTTTACCCTTAAATCTTCTCGTCAACATGCACGCATACCATCAGCTTTTACAACATGTTTTAGATCATGGCCACGCTAAAAGTGACCGCACCGGAACAGGAACACTGAGTGTTTTTGGCCATCAGATGCGATTCGATCTAAGCGAAGGATTTCCGCTAGTGACTACGAAAAAAGTACATCTTAAATCGATCATTTACGAATTGCTCTGGTTTTTGAAGGGAGACACCAATATTAAATACCTCACCGACAACAAAGTGAGTATTTGGAACGAATGGGCTGATTCGAACGGCGATTTAGGACCCATCTACGGGCACCAATGGCGCAACTGGAACAGTGAAGGGATCGACCAAATTAAATCGGTAATCGAGACCCTTAAAACCAATCCTGATAGTCGCCGGATGCTAGTAAGCGCCTGGAACCCCAGTGTGCTGCCCGATACCGGACGTTCTTTTGAAGAAAATGTGGCCAACAACAAGGCAGCTCTGCCGCCCTGCCATGCCTTTTTTCAATTCTATGTGGCCGACGGCAAGCTTTCATGCCAGCTCTATCAGCGCAGCGCCGATGTCTTTTTAGGGGTACCCTTCAACATTGCCTCTTACGCCCTACTCACCATGATGGTGGCCCAGGTGTGCGATTTAGCGGTGGGTGACTTCGTGCATACCCTTGGCGATGTTCACATCTACAACAACCACATCGATCAGGTCAAACTACAGCTCAGCCGAGAACACCGACCATTACCTACAATGAACATTAACCCCAGCATTAAAGACATAGACGCCTTTAACTATGAAGATTTTGAATTGCAGGGGTACGATCCGCACGAACCCATAAAAGCCCCTGTGGCCGTCTAAGTTGAACTGATGAAAGAGATCGTGATCGTGGCCGCCCTCGGCAAAAACAACGCTATGGGCTTGAACAACACCCTCCCTTGGCATCTGCCAAAAGACTTTGCGCATTTCAAGTCCCTAACCTCAGGACATCCGCTAATTATGGGCAGAAAGACCCTAGAGAGTCTGCCCGCAAAACTCAAGAATCGCGATCACATAGTGGTTACCAATAACCCAAACTATAAGCCTAAATTCGAGGTAGAGCATATCGCATACAGCCTTGAGCAGGCCATCGCTCTCACTGGCGATCAAAAGGTTTTTATCGCGGGCGGAGCACAAATCTACGCCCAAGCGTTACCCCTAGCCACCGAAATGGTCTTAACCCATGTCGATCACCCTTTTGAGGCCGATACCCTCTTTCCGGAATTCTCTGATCAACAATGGAAAATCCAAAGCAGCGAGCTACACCTAAAGGATGAAAAAAATCGGTACGACTTTAGCATAGTCACCTACAGGCGCAGTTAAAAGGCTTACAGTTCGAGATGACTTACCGACTTTAGCTGCGTGAACGATAGGCGTTCAACCAGTTGGGCCAAGTGCTCAGCAGATCCGCTAGTGTACAAGCGCAGCTCTGGTTGACTGCCTTCTGTATTTGGAGTGAGCTGCTCAACCCTTTTAGCCACCGCCTCAGCTGCACTGAGCACCTTCACCGATTCTCCCAATAACTCGCAAAAGAGAGGCTCCACAAGCGGGTAGTGTGTGCAGCCCAAAACCAGCGTGTCTATATCGTGTAATCTGAACTCATCGGTAAAATACTTTATCTGTTCTCTAAGTTCTTCACTGGTCCACGGCAAGTGCTCAATAGCCTCTACTAAACCTGTACCCACGCGCTCAACCAAGGTAACATTAGCCGCATACAGTTGGCAAGTCGAGCGGTAGCCGGCACTCTTGAGGGTGCGTTCGGTGGCTAACACACCAATGCGTTTGTTCAAAGATTGTGCTGCAGCGGGCTTGACCGCGGGCTCGATGCCGACAAACGGAAGTTCAAAGCGACTGCGCAGCTCACCTATGAGCTCGGTGGTGAGCGTGTTACAGGCTACTACAATGAGTTCAGCTCCCTGAGATTGTAAAAAAGAAACGATACGCTCACTATAAGCTAACAAGGTCTTCGAGTCTAGCGAACCGTAGGGGGCGTGAAGCGAATCGGCAAAGTAGGTGTACCGCATTTCAGGTCGCCTAGACTGCAACGCCATGAGCACGCTCAGGCCGCCAACTCCTGAGTCAAAAACGCCTATATGTTTGGTCGATTCAACTCCCATATTCGATCAAAAAAAAACCGCCTCTAGGGCGGTTAAAAGTAAAGCAATAATGGCTAGTTAGAAGCCTAATTCCTTTTTGACGTCAGCCATAAGGTCTTTGCCTGTAAAGACAATTAAGCCTGATCCTGGACTGGCATCCATAACGTAATCAAAGCCTTGCGCCTTTGCAACCTTTTCTATGGCCAATTTAGCCTTGTCAGAAATAGGGGCAAACAGGTCTTGCTGCTTGCGCTGCAACTCGCCCATAGCTGCCTGCTCGGCATTTGCTATGTTGCGCTCTGCTCCTTGTAATTCATCCGCTCTAGCCTTGTTTTCTTCTGCCGTTTTAGAAGCCGCTTCGTTCTGGTAGGTAACCAATTTTTTCTGAAGCTCAGCTACAGAAGATTCGATATCGGCACGATAGGTGGCTTCAAGCTTCTTAAGTTCTTCTTGGGCAGCCTTCATTTCGGGCATGTCCATAAGAAGTTGCTGCACGTTGATGTGCGCTACTTTAGACTGTGCAAAAGAGGCTGTTGATACTGAAATCAGCGCTACGAGTGCGAGTAAATAGTGTTTCATGGTGTTTAGAATCATTTAATTGAGTCGTTGGTTTTCGTTTTCTGTGCTTCCATTTCTTTCTCTCGGGCAGCCCGAGCTTTCAAAACTTCTTCGCGCTTGCTAATATAGGCCTTTCTGCGCTGCTCTCGTTCACTTTCTATGCGATCTAGGGCCTTTTTTCGTTCTTCATCTGCTTCAGTGGTAGCGGGCCTGCTACTGCTGTTGGCTTGACTTGTCGCTCTCAATGCCGTTTCGCCTTTTTCTCCGGTTAGTTTCACTTCGCTGTCTCTTTCAAGCTTCAGCAGCACCTGATCACTGAGGTCAAACTGGCTATCGGCATACAGAAATACAACTTCTGAAGACTTGTCAACAATGAGATCAAATTTGCGCAGTTCAGCAATTTCCTGAACGGCCTCAAAAATAAGGTCTTGCAGCGGTTTCACTACATTCATTTCTTGGGTGATAAAGTCGCCTTTAGGCCCAAACCTGTCTTGTTGGTACTGCAACAGTTGCTGCTCAAGAGCGAGGATATCTCTTTCGCGATCTTCAATGACCGAAAGCGGAAGCAACACGCGCTTACTCATCAACTCGCGCTTGTGGCGATCGAGTTGCTGCTGCATAGAGTCTATCTCGGTAGACCATTGTGTGGCTTGAAGCTGAATACGGGCCCTCATTTCATTGTAGGTGGCAATTTTTGAGAGAATGTATTCGGTATCTATGTAACCCACTCTGGTCGCTCGCTGCGCCTGAAGTGTCAGAGATGCACTGAATAAAAAGAAGATGGCAATAACGAATCGCATTAGAACTGCTGGCCTATTATGAAATGCGTCTGCCATCCGCTCGGGCCAGTTGATCCCGGAATGGCGTCGGTGTCAAATCCGTAACCAAAGTCAATTCCGAGAAGTCCGAATGCGGGCATAAAGATGCGCACGCCAAGCCCCGCTGAGCGCTTAAGCTGAAACGGATTGAATGTTTTGAAATCGGTAAAGGCATTACCCGCCTCCAAGAAGGCCAATGTGTAGACAGATGCAGAGGGTTTTAGCGTGACCGGATAGCGCAACTCGAGAGAGAATTTGTTGTAGATCGCTCCTCCGTCTTGTTCTTGACGTCCGCTTATTGGATTCACCGTATAGGGGGTAATCGAGCTGTTCTCGTAACCTCTAAGCTGTATGTTTTCGCGACCGTCTAGGGTAAAGTTACCTAGGCCGTCTCCTCCGACGTAGAAGCGTTCGAACGGAACGTTTCCGATCTCATTGTTATATGCCCCCAAAAATCCAAACTCGGCATTGGTGCGCAATACAAGTTTATCGACTAATCGGGTATACCAGTCACCTTTAAACTTTACTTTATAAAATTCGAGCAGCTTAAAGCGCTCCTCTTCTAAGGCCTCTAGATCGCTACTAAGCTCACTGTAATTTGGCCCCTCTATGCCCTCTTCTAACAGCTGTAGGGTCACATCGGCGATTTCGTCTCTGAGTGCTCCGTAATCTTTATTCGAAAAGGCTGAAAACGGAGGAGTCACCCGCACCGTGAGCTCAAAATTGGATCCTGTAACCGGAAAGATACGGCTAGGCCCCTGAGAGCTGCGCTGCAGGCCAAAGCTGTACGAAAACGAATTCGAGCTTCCGTTTCCGAAGTTAAAAAGTCCAAGGTTGTAGTTCTGAAAATTGTAGTTCTGAAAGCTCAGCGCGTGCGAAACCACAAAGAAATCATCTGGCCACTGAACCCGTTTTGAAAGGCCTGTATTTAATCCAATAATACCAAACCCTCTAGACTTGTCTACGTCAAAGCGGCCATTTCTAAACTGAGAGGCAAACTGCTGGGTCTGCTGCAAGGATACGTTGAAACGCACCGGCTTTTGCCCGCCCAACCAAGGCTCAGCAAAATTTAAACTGTATACTCTAAATGTTCGGCTGGCCTGAAGTCGAAGCGCAAAGGTCTGACCGTCTCCCATCGGAACCGGTTTATAAGACTCTTTGTTGAAAATGTTGCGCATAGAGAAGTTGTTGAACGAAAGCCCTAAGGTTCCTATGAAACCTCCACCTCCTACGCCTCCCTGCAATTCGATTTGGCTAGAGCCTGCCTCAACTAGAGAATAATTCAGGTCTACGGTACCCGCATTTGGGTCGGGGTTTACCACATCGGGAGAAATCTGCTCCGGATCAAAAAAGCCCAACTGACCCAACTCGCGAATGGTTCGAACGATATTGTCTTTACTGTATTGCTGCCCTGGTTTTGTGCGTAATTCTCTGTAGATAACGTGGTCGTTTGTCTTGTCATTACCCGTCACCTCAACGTGATTCAAAAAGGTCTCTTTACCCTCAATGATTCGAATCTCAAAATTGATAGTGTCGTTTTGGGCCGAAACCTCTACGGGGTTAATGCTCGAAAACAGGTAACCGTTGTTCTGGTAAAGGTTGGTAATGTCTTCTCCGTCGGGTTTGGTATTATCGGCAATGCGTTTTTTGAGTAATACGCCGTTGTAGGTGTCCCCTTTTTCAATGCCCAAGACCGCGGCCAATACGTTGTCATCGTAAACTGCGTTTCCGACAAAATCAATATCTCCGAAGTAGTACTTGTCACCTTCTTCGAGCGCGATTTCGATACCTATGCTTTCATCGTTTATCGTGTAGACCGAATCTCCCAAAACGCGCGCATCTCTGTAACCCCTCTCGGCATAGGCATCGACAAGGGCCTCTAAGTCTTCCTCAAAGTCTGAAGCAATAAATTTGGATTTCTTCCAAAAGCGGTAGGCCTTCTTTCGCTTAGTTTTCTTAAGGGCCTTTTCAAGCGTTTTAATCTTAAGGGCCTCTGACCCAACGAAGTTGATTTCAGCCACCTTTACTTTGCTGCCTTTATTGACATTGATCACCATGTCTCTGGAGTTGGTGACTGTGGTATCTATCTTGGTGGCAATGTTTACCTTGGTGTTGAGGTACCCCTTTTCGCGATAGGTCTTTTCTAGGTAGTTCTTGGTGTTTTCAATAAGACTCTCCGTGATTTTCTTGCCTTTTTTAAGCTCGGTGTCATCGATTAAGCCTTGTATTTTATTGTTTTTAACTCCGTAGAAGGTAACGTTGTTAAGGGTCGGACGCTCTACGACCGAAAGTTCTAAGAAAATAGAATCGTTACGGATGTCGGTGTAATACAGCGTTACATCACTAAAAAGCTCCAGATTCCAAAGCTTTTTGATACTTGCACTAATTTCTTCGCTGGGTACAGTTAAAAACTGACCTTCTCTGAACCCTGCAAAACTCTTTACGGTTTGCTCGTTGTAACTCTCGAGCCCGGTAACCCTAACCTCTCCGATGATATAGGTGGGCGGACGCTGAGCCACTTCGTTTGAAGCTTGCGCCTGAAGCGCGGCTCCTGACCACGCTAATAATAAGCTAAGGCTAATGAGCCATTTATACTTTAGGAGTCTTCTCAAGCTGTTCGCTGGTCTTTCCAAATCGACGTTCTCTATTTTGGTAATCCATTAATGCCTCTACAAGGTGCTCTTCTTTAAAGTCTGGCCAAAATCGCTCGGTAAAATAGAGCTCTGCATAAGCACTTTGCCACAATAAAAAATTACTGATGCGCCGTTCACCACTGGTTCGTATCAGCAAATCAACATCGGGTAAATCAGCGATGTAAAGATGCTCATTTACAACAGACGCATCGATATGGTCTGGATGAATTAAGCCATTTTTAACTTTTTCTGCCAAATTTCGCGTCATGGCGACGATTTCTTCGCGGCCTCCATAGCTTAACGCTAGGGTAAGCACCATACCTGTGTTAGAGGCGGTTTGCTCTACCACACGGTCTAACTCATCCAAAATAATAGCGGGTAAAGTCGAGATACCCCCTACCGTTTGCAACCGAATATTATGCCTTAGCATGGTAGCCAATTCTGACTTGAGCGCGCTAA
>JADHLU010000002.1 GCA_016780435.1 Flavobacteriaceae bacterium | reverse complement strand
TGTTTTTTGGCCGCTGCCTGCAGGGATGTTAGGCTATTATAGGCATCGCTAAAATCGTGCACTAGGCTATCTAAACGTTTTTGATACTGATAGAGGGCTGCTTCAATAGAAGGGTCAATCGCAAATCGCGGATCATCTACCACCGAAATAGAGCTACTCACCGTGCTGCCCTTGTAGCTGCTCTCGGCTGTGTATTCACCCGCTAAAACCGCAATACCCCTTGATTCATCGCTTACCCAGGCACCAGGCAATCGGTACATCTGCTCGTCTAGTTTCCAGTGCACATAATTGAGTCCGGGCTTTAACCCTTTGGTCACAAGGTGCTGAATCGCTCTGCCCGAGGCGTCTTTGATGCGCACCGAAATACTGTCACCCTCAGTTGGTACATCGCTGATGAAAACCGGAATTTCAGCGCGCTGAAACACCCTATTCTCCCCCTCGAAGGTGGTGTGAAAGCCCGTCCATATGTTTCCGGGTGGATTGATAAATAACCCCTTTACCTGAACCACCTCATTCATGGGAAGCGCGGCAATGGGCGCTGCTAGCTCTCCCTTAGCAATGGCTCTTAAACTCTGAAGGTCGTCAAGTACCCAGATGGCCCTTCCGAAGGTGCCCACCACCAGTGCCGACTCGGGTTCTTGGATCACTAAATCTCTGGTAGACACACTTGGGAAACCGTTCTTAAAGGCCACCCAATGCGATCCGCCATCGCGACTGATGTACAGCCCATGCTCAGTCCCTAAGAACTGTAGATCGGCGACCACCGGATCTTGAATAAACGAGAGCGCATAGCCTCTAACGGCCTTGTTGGCCAGTACATTCTGCCAGGTCTTTCCGTAATTAGTGGTCTTAAATAGATAAGGCGCATAATCGCCCTTTCGGTAGTTGTTCACTACAGCCCAGGCGGTTGAGGCCTCATGAGGTGAGGGGTGAATGCGGGCGATCCAAGCCCCCTTAGGTAGTCCCTTCAGGTTCGAAGTGAGGTTTTTCCACTGCTTTCCACCGTCGCGGGTGAGGTGCAGCTGTCCGTCATCGGTTGCTGCCCAGATAAGCTGCTTGTCAAGGCGGCTTGGAGCAATAGCCAGCAAGCTGTTGTAATTCTCGGCCCCAGAAAGGTCTAAGGTGAGACCACCGTAGTCGCGCTGCTGCTGCTCAGGGTTGTTGGTCGATAGATCTGGCGAAATGATGGTCCAAGAGGCGCCGCGGTCTTCTGACTTGTGCACATACTGCGAACCGTAGTACAGGGCGTCTGCATTGAACGGGTCTTTTGCAAAAGCGGCATTCCAATTGAAACGCAGCCTGGCGCTCATATCTGGCGCAGGCGGTTGAATGCTCTGATAATAACCCGTGAGTTTATCGTAACGATAGAGGTCTCCATTTTGGGAGGTGCCGTAGCCAAAGCGCGGATTCTCAAGGTCGGGAGCAATGTAAAACCCATCGCCTCCAACCAGGTATTGCCAGTAGAGCGTTCGAATGCCTCCCCGTTTCCAGGTGTAGGCCGGGCCAGACCAGTTTCCGTTGTCTTGCATTCCGCCGTACACATTGAAAGGGCGCTCGTGATCGACGGCGATCTGGTAAAATTGGGCGACCGGAATGGTCTCCGGAAAATACCAACTGTGCCCGTGATCGTAAGTGATTCCGAGGCCTCCGTCGCCCCCGATAATAAAGTGCTTGGGGTCGTTTTCATCGATCCACATAGCGTGAAAATCGGCGTGAATGCCTTTAGTTTCATCGGCCGGAATCATAGGAGTTTCATCAAAACTCACCCCGCCGTCGTAAGACACCGAGAGCGGCTGATAAATGTTGTATAGTCGATCGGGATCAGCCGAGTCTACTGCTAAATCTTGGAAATAAAAGGGTCTGTTGTTGGTAAACTTGGGGTTGTCGTTGATTAATTGCCACGATTCACCTGCGTCTTCACTGCGGTAAAGGGCGTTTTTCTTGGCCTCTACCTTGGCGTACATGCGGTTCGGGTTAGAGGGCGCCAGGGCGATCCCAATGCGTCCGAGCTCACCCTCGGGTAAGCCAGATTCGGGTCCCAGTTTTCTCCAGTTAGATCCGCCGTCATCGGTTATGAATAGGCCCGAACCCGGGCCTCCAGAAACAAATGAATAAGGAGTGCGACGATGGTCGTAAAGCGCCACATAAATTCGCCGGGGGTTCTGTGGGTGCATGAGCATATCGGCCACCCCAGAGGTCTCGTTGGTGAACAGTATACGCTCAAAGTGTTTGCCTCCGTCTGTCGTCTTGTAAAGCCCTCTCTCAGTGTTGGGCGTAAACGGATCGCCGTGCGCCCCAATGTAAACGGTATTTGGATTGCTCGGATCGATCAGTATGCGGTGTATCGATTTGGTGGCTTCAAGGCCTAGATGTGTCCATGACTTTCCGCCGTCTTCACTTTTAAATAGCCCCATGCCCAGGTTGACCGAGTTACGCGGATTTCCCTCTCCCGTTCCGACCCAAATCACCTCTGGGTTGTCGCGCTGAATGGCAATAGCCCCTATGTTTTGGGTGGGTTGATCGTCAAAAATAGGCGTCCATGCCGATCCGCCATTGGTCGACTTCCACACCCCCCCTGAGGCCGCCCCGACCACTATAATCTTAGGGTTGCTCGCAGCGACAGCAATAGCCGTGATGCGACCACTCATATTGGCCGGCCCCACGTTTCGAATGTTGAGGTTTTCAAGCAGGCCTAGGTCGAGCTCTTGGCCAAAGGTGATGGCGGGTAAAAGCAGTAGCAGGGCGCAAAGTTTTCTGATCATGGGCGTGAAGATTTAGGCTATACAATGTAAGTGAAAATTTGTTTCTTTAACCTAGATCAACACCCGCATCATGACCGCATCGCTTAAACACGCGCCCCTGATTGGCCTTTTATTAGTTGCCTTGAGCAGCTTCACTACGCTGAATGCTCAAACGGCTGAGCTCAGTGAACTTTTTGAACGATGGAGGGCATTTGAATCTCCTCAAACCGCTGACGGCAGCTACGACTACTCCGAAGAGGCCTTTGAAAAACGCTGGCTTGCATACCTTGCACTGCGCGATGAGCTCGCTGGCATCAACACGACTTCATGGCCCATCAACGCTAAGGTCGACTATATGCTTATTTGGGCAGAAATGAACGGATACGCCTTTAACCAGCATGTGCTAAAGCCCTGGCAGCGCGATCCGGCCTTTTACAAGGTGCTGTGGACCGATCAAAGCGATGTTCCGGCCCACGAGGGGCCCACCAATCACGCCGTGATTGAGTGGTGGCAATACGCCAAGCCCCTTTCGGCTTCAGACCGCACTGATCTGCGCTCAAAACTTCAATATATTCCGGCCTTTTACGCGCAGGCCAAAGGCAATCTAACCGGAAATGCCCGCGAACTATGGATAGCCGGCATTAGAGACATCAACACCCAGGTTAACGACCTGAAACAGCTGGCCCAAGAGCCCGAGCTAAAGGCTGACAGAAAGACGCAGAAGGCGATTGAAACGGCAATCACAGCCACACAAGATCTGGCCAATTGGTTAGAGGCCCAATCTGATTCAAAGACGGGCCCCTCTGGAATCGGCAAAGACTATTATTCGTGGTATCAGCGCCATGTTCACTTGGTGCCGCTAAACTGGGAAGACGAGGTGATGCTCTTAAAACGAGAACTGGCAAGGGCCTGGTCTTCGTTGGCACTAGAAGAGCACAAAAACCGTAACCTAGCGCCTCTAAACGCTGCCGACTCAGAGGCCGCCTATCAGAGTCTAGCGACTAAGGCAGCCGATGAGCTCGTCGAGTTCTTAGCGCGTGAGGAGATCGTCAGCGTTAAAGACTATTTTAGACCGGCGCTTGAACCCCATCTAGGGCGCTACATCCCCTCAGATCGTCGCAACTTTTTTTGGATTACCGCTCACCTTGATCCCAAACCGCTGTACTCGCATTTTTACCATTGGTTTGAACTCGCGCGCATGCAGTACGAGCCGCACCAAAACCCCATTAGAAGGGGGACATTACTCTACAATATCTTTGATTCACGCAATGAAGGAATGGCCACGGCCGTTGAAGAATTCTTCATGCAGGCCGGGCTCTACGAGAACAACCCAAGGGCCCGAGAAATCGTCTACATCTTAATCGCTCAACGCGCCGCGCGAGGGCTGGGATCTCTGTACGCCCACGCAAACGAGCTGAGCATGAAAGAGGCAGGAACCATTCACGCCGACTATACGCCAAGGGGCTGGATGAAAACCGAAAAAGAACTTTTACTCTTTGAACAACACCTTTACATGAGGCAGCCTGGATACGGCACTAGCTATATCACCGGGAAGTATCTTATGGAGCATACCCTGATGAATTACGCTAAGTCTCTGGAGGGCTCTGCAACCAACCACAACCTCATAAAATCGTATTTCGACGGAATGAATTCCATCGGCAATATACCGGTATCGCTTGGGCAGTGGGAGCTCACAGGCACTTCAACGCTGATTGAAGAGATCCTAAGTAGCTATGTACCCATTGAAGAACTGATGCGCGCACAGAAAACAAACTAAAAAAGGGCCTCCACTATGGAGGCCCTTTCAGCTTAAACAAATGGTCGTGTTAGGCTAGTCTTTCGGCACCGAAATGGTGAGGTTTCTGTATTCGATTGGGCCGTGATCTCCTTGAAGCAGAATCGGACCCGGCTCTCCTTCTTTAGAGTCTAGCGCTCCTCCGGTTATACCTGGAATGAGTGCGTCGGTGATCACCGACTTACCGTTGAGAACCACTGTGACACGTCTTCCAACTAGGGTGATATCATAGGTTTGCCACTCACCGGCGGGCTTAGATGCATTTTCGTTAGGGGTTAAGAATCCATATAGTCCACCGATATAATGCGAGTTAGGTACGCGTCCGTAGTTGTCTTCGACTTGAACCTCGTAACGTCCACGCAAGTAAACTCCTGAATTAGATCCTTTTGGGTACTTAAATTCAAGATGTAACTTAAAGTCGTCGTACTTCTCGGTGGTCATGAGATTTACCCCAGAAGCCGGATTGGTCAATACCCCGTCTACCGCCTTCCATTGGTTGTCTCGGTCAGTAGTTTGAGGCTGCCATCCGTCTAAGTCTTTTCCGTTGAAAAGTGGCTCGGGCTTGCTCCACTTCTTAGGAGCCTCACGCTCTAAAGATGGGGCACGAACCCCTGTAAATGAGACTGCCTGACCGGTATTTGTGATAATATTTCCTGACAGTCGATCGCCATCACGTATACCACTCAAATGCATATATTGATTGCCACTCCCCTGCGGTGGAATGCTGAAATTAAAACTAGTGCCGCTTTCAAAGACCTCAGCAATTGGACGCGCAGAACCAGAAAAACTCACATAACGTCCGATGAGTGTTTTGGTGCCCGAAAACTCCACCTCTAGCCAAGAGGGCATGGTAGTTTCTCCGTACTGTATCTCCAGATCCCAAGATCCGATGAGTGCTGACTTAGATTGAGCGAGTAGCGAAAGGCTAGAACCAGTACATAAGAGAAACAGCAAAAAGAGGTGGCGAAAAGAGTTAGTTAGTTGCATAGCTTAAAATTAATTGAAAGAAAAATATAGGGATTCTCGGCTTCCGATGGCGCTTTCAAGTTGGTTTTTATATGAAATAGCCTAGTTTTAACACACTTTACCTTCACATGCTTAGTTACTGGGAAAAACGCGAATTGATCACTGCAGACCTCGTTGTTGTGGGAGGGGGCTTGGTCGGATGCTTTGCGGCCTTGACCTATAAAGAGACTAACCCAAATGCTCGGGTCACTATAATTGAACGCGGTATTCTGCCCAGCGGTGCAAGTACAAAAAATGCCGGATTCGCCTGTTTCGGATCAGTCTCAGAGCTTCAAGAAGACCTCAAAGATTGTAGTCTCGAAGAACTTGTCTTGCTCACTGAACGTCGGTTTAAAGGAATCCAGCACTTAAGAAAGGTCATGGGCGATCGCGCCGTTGGTTACGAACCTGTAAAGGGCTACGAACTCTGTTTCGAAGCTGTGAACACCGATCTCATGGCATTTTTTAATCGTGAATTGCGCGCAGTATTCGGTGCCGATCCATTCAACGATCAAACCCATGCGCTGTCTAGTTACCCTTTTAGCCGCGATATTCAAGGCTTGATCGCTCACGATTTTGAAGGCACCCTAAACAGCGGAAAAATGATGAGTGCACTTCATGAACGCTTAGGAGCAATGGGTATTCGATACTTAAGTGGATCTACTCTCAAGGGGTTTGAAGAATGCGGGCCTCATATCGCTCTTGAGGTCGAGTCGGCTCTTCAATCAATCCCTCTGCACACCCAGAAAATGGCCTTCTGCACGAATGCATTTACTTCAACGTTTTTTCCAGAACTAGATATTAATCCTGGCAGAGGTATGGTTTTGGTAAGTAAACCCATTAAAGGCCTAAAATTACAAGGGTCTTTTCACTACAACAAAGGGTACAATTACTTTCGAGCCATCGACAATCGTATACTTTTAGGAGGCGCACGTCATTTAGATAAAGAGACAGAATCTACGACTGACTTCGGCATCCATCCAAAAATAAAAGCGCAACTGATCGCAGACCTTCACGAGTTCATCTTACCTCAATCTAGCATAGAAGTGGACTACGAGTGGTCAGGCATCATGGCCTTTGGAAAAAATAAGCAACCCATCATTCAAAAGGTTTCAGATCGTATCGCTGTTGCGGCACGTCTAGGTGGGATGGGTGTAGCTCTTGGTTCATTGGTGGGCAAAGAGGTGGCAGAGCTACTTTAAAAACACCCAGCTTTTTTAGAGAAGACGGCGATTATTTCTATTTTAAACCGATAGTGCTCTTATTAGTTGAAGTGACCCCATGAAAGTTTCTCCCAAAGTCTTGTTTGACCAGTGCTACCAGTCTTATGGTATTGCAGCGGTCAATGTATTTACCATGGAGCAGGTCATTGGGCTGTTTGAAGCGGCTTCAATCGCAAAAGCACCGTTCATCGTTCAACTTACACCTGCCGCAAGAAACTATGCTGATTCTCGAATGCTTTTGGCAATGATTTCAG
Source organism: Flavobacteriaceae bacterium (assembly GCA_016780435.1). The sequence goes on along the minus strand of JADHLU010000002.1, from coordinate 15,565 downwards.
CCGCTGCAAAACGTTTTCCGCAAGCAGTTTATGCGATCCATTTAGATCACGGTATAGAAGCGCATATTCTAGACGCACTCTCCGCCTCGGGATACGACTCAGTGATGATTGACGCATCACACGATCCATTTGAAGAAAATGTCAGAAGGACCAAAAGCATCGTAGAAAAAGCACATTCTAAAGGAGTGTTTGTCGAAGCCGAATTAGGGGTGCTTAGCGGAGTAGAAGACGATCTAATCATTGATGGTAAACATGCAAAATACACGGATCCTAATCAAGCTTTAGCATTTGTCCAACAAACAAAATGTGACAGCCTAGCTATCGCAGTCGGAACCAGTCATGGGGCATATAAATTCTCAGGTGCTCAGCGCATCCGTCTCGATTTATTGCAAGCTATAAAAGAGAGGCTTCCGCGCTTTCCGTTAGTACTTCATGGAGGGTCTGCGGTAAATCCCTCAGAAATTGAACTTATTAATCGATTTGGTGGAACATTAGGCACCCATGCTGCAGGGGTTCCAGACGATGACATTAGGGCAGCCATCGAATTAGGCGTTTGCAAAATCAATATTGCCACTGATATACGCTTATTATGGACACGCACCCATAGAGCGTTCTTTGCTACGCAACCTGATCAGTTCGATCCGACCATTCCTGGAAAAGAATTCATTCAGGCATTTAAAGAATTCATGATCCAGAAATTTAAACTCTTTAATGCTCAAGAAAAGAGCCCTATATTTTTAGAATCATTAACCCAATAACTCATGTCTCAACTTTGTATACACCCGCACCCCTCCGATTCCATCTACCATCGGGTCACCCCGAAATCTGCTGGCTGGAATTATTTAAATTTTGAGGCTAGACGGCTAAGCCAGGGAGAGTCTTGGGAGCATGAAACCCAGAATTGCGAAATGGTAATCGTATTGCTTTCAGGGAATTACACTGTCACTAGCAACCATGGAAAATTTGAAACTATCAATGGCAGAAAGGACGTTTTTAGTGGAGTAGCACATACCTTATACCTGCCTATGCATTCGAGTTTTACCTTGAAGGCAGAAAGCGCGCTTTTAGATATCGCCTATGCATGGTGTGAGGTAGATGAGGCCTTCCCGGCAAAATTTGTACGTCCGGCAGAAACGCCCACGGTGCTATTTGGAGGAGACAATGCCTCAAGACAGTTTAATGATTTGGTACCCCCGGGATTTGGATGTAGCAGAATTGTTTCTAGAGAGGTCTATACACCGTCTGGAAACTGGAGCTCCTTTCCTGCGCATAAGCACGATGAGCGCAGGGTTTCAGAAGAAGGGGTATTGCTCGAACCCGTACAAGAGGAAACTTACTTTTACAAGTTTCAAAAAAAAGAAGCATACGCCATTCAACAAGTCTATACTAAAGACGGCAGCCTTGATGAGATCGTTAGACCAAAGCATAACGATGTTGTCTTGATCCCTAAAGGCTACCATCCCGTAGTTGCTGAACACGGCTTTCATTGTTACTATCTTAATTTCTTGGCAGGGACAGATCAAAGTTTGGCAAACACCACAGATCCAGACCACGAATGGATATACAATTCATGGACAACTATGGACCCTAGATTGCCTCTAGTTACAGCTCAAATGAATGATACAAACACTTTATGAAAACGCATCCGCAGGTTCTAACCATCGGTAGGTCTTCTATTGATCTCTACTCTCAAAATATTGGAGCAGCCTTTGAAGAAATCCAAGGATTTGATGCATTCGTGGGCGGCTCTCCTTTAAATATAGCCGTAGGTTGTTCTAGATTAGGAATAAAAACAAGTCTCTTGACTGCCGTTGGCCAAGACAAAGTGGGAAGCTTTATTTTGAATTTTCTGAATCGCGAAAACATTGACACTTCATTAATCCCCACTAAGGCGAATGCGCGAAGTAGTGCAGTGGTTTTAGGTATTGAACCGCCCGATCGGTTTCCACTAGTCTTTTATCGAGACAATGCAGCCGACAGCCAAATAGACATTGACGATGTACTTCGCACCCAGATAGAACGCTATGAAATCGTATTGCTCAATGGCACTGCTCTCAATAAAGAGCCAAGCAGAAGTGCCTGTTTTTTAGCAGCCGAAATAGCATCAAAATCCAAAGCTCAAACCTTACTTGATCTTGACTTCAGAGCCGATCAATGGCATGACTATCGCGCTTTCGGCATCACCATTCGAAGTTTACTCTCTCGAATTGACATTGCTATAGGAACAGAAGAAGAGATCTTGGCCGCAACCTTGAGAGACAAAGAAGCCGTAAGTATAACGCACCAACAAATTTCGTCCCCAACAATTAGGGGAAATCTGCATGCTGCGATTGATGAATTATTAACCCTCGGACCAAAGGTACTTATTGTTAAGAGAGGTGCTCGAGGCGCAAGCGTTTATTGCAAGGGAGATGATCCTATTGAAGTGCCTGGCTTCCCCGTTGAAATACTGAATACCTTAGGGGCTGGTGATGCTTTTGCTAGTGGATTCATTTACGGACTACTTCAACAATGGGATTGGTATAAGTCATGTCGTATGGGTAATGCAAGCGGAGCCCAAGTCGTATTACAAAAGGGATGTGCGAATTTCATGCCCACATTGAAGGAATCTCTTGAATTTATTAAAACACACGGAGGATTTTAAACTATGGAACCACTTAAGGTCTTTATAAACGGAACCTGGAAACAGAGTCATTCAACCACCAACCTCGAGGTGCTCAATCCGGCCAATCAAGAATGCTTGGCACAGGTTCCGGTTGGCCCTGAAACATCTAAAGATGTCAGTGCAGCGGCTGAGGCAGCGCAGAATGCCCATTTGCATTGGAAAAAGGTGCCTGTCATGAAACGGGTTCAATGCCTTTATCAACTCAAACAGCTTTTAGAAGCTCACAAAGAAACTATTGCAATCTCTATCACGAATGAGTGTGGAAAAACGAAAGATGAGTCTTTAGGCGAGTTGCAACGGGCTATAGAAAACGTTGAGGTGGCCTGCGGTACCCCCATGCTCATCTCGGGGGATATTATAGAAGATATAGCCAGTGGCATTGATGAAATGATGATTCGTCAACCTTTGGGAGTTACAGCCTGCATTACTCCATTCAATTTTCCGGCGATGATCGTGTTCTGGTTTTTGCCTTATGCCATTGCCACGGGTAACGCCTGTATTGTAAAACCTTCAGAAAAGGCACCTAAAACAATGAATTTGCTGTTTGAATTAATTCAACAGCTCGATATTCCAGACGGCCTAATTAGTCTGGTACATGGAGGCAAAGAAAGCGTGGATGCGCTCATCCAACACCCACATATTAAAGCCGTTAGTTTTGTAGGAAGTACTGCGGTTGCTCGTTACATCTATTCCGAATGCGGAAAATATGGAAAAAGGGTGCAGGCCCAAGGAGGTGCCAAGAATCCGATCATCGTATTACCCGATGCAGAACTAGACCTCACCGCAAAAATAGTAGCAGATTCGGTTTATGGTTGTGCAGGCCAACGATGTCTTGCAGCCTCGATAGTTATTCGCGTTGGAGATGAAAAGAATACGGTCAAAGAAGCAATCGTCGAAACCGTAAAAGCCAAAACCGTTGGGTATGGTTTGAACGAAGGGGTCAGTATGGGACCTGTAATTTCTCAAGAGAGCAAACAGCGTATCACAGGGCTAATTCAGCGAGGAACCGAAGAAGGAGCCTCGGTATTACTAGACGGGCGAAACATAACAGTGCCCCAATACGAAGGTGGAAACTTTATTGGACCTACCATTCTAGAAAATGTACCTGTAGATCGGTCACTCATAAAAACAGAGATTTTTGGCCCAGTCATGAGTCTGATTTCAATGCCCACTATTGAAGAGGCCATTGCTTTTATAAATAAAGGAGCCTATGGCAATATGGCTTGCCTTTTCACCAGTAACGGGGCCCATGCCAGAGCCTTTAGAAATGAGGCTCAGGCTGGAAACATTGGAATCAACATCGGAGTAGCCGCGCCTATGGCCCAGTTTCCGTTTAGCGGTTGGAAGGACAGTTTCTTTGGAGACCTTCACGGTCAAGGAAAACATGCCATCGAATTTTTTACCCAAACCAAAGTGGTGATTGAACGATGGCCTAACGAATGGTCAAGAAAATTTTAACCTTATGATACACATCGCAAATGCTCCATGTTCTTGGGGGGCGTTAGAATTCGATTTAGAACAGAAATCAGAGCCTATTGGTTACGCTCAAGTTCTCGACGAAATAATCCAAACGCAGTATCAAGGCACCGAACTAGGGGATTGGGGTTTCATGCCAACAGATCCGTCTGCACTTAGATCGGATCTAGTCAAGCGAAATCTCGAATTGGTAGGCGCTTTTGTTCCTGTCAATTTAAAAGATAAAGCAAGTCATTCGGTGGGTGTTGAGCACGCGCTTAAGGTGGCAAGGCTCATGCATGAAGCTGGGTATTCAAACGCATTTATTGTTTTAGCCGATGAGAATGGGGCAGATAGTGTTCGCACCCGTAACGCCGGAAGAGTAAAGAAGGATATGCAACTGAGTGATGTGCAGTGGAATGTTTTTGCTGACGGATGCATGCGTATTTCAGAAAAGGTGCAATCCGCCTATCAGATGCGAACTGTTTTTCATCACCACTGTGCGGGTTTTATTGAAACCCCAGAAGAGATAGCAAACCTCATGCATCTCACAGATCCCTCACTAATGGGATTGTGCTTTGACACCGGTCATTACTCCTTTGGCGGAGGCAACCCTGTAGAAGGACTTAAGCAATTTCAATCGCGTATATGGCATGTACACTTTAAAGACTTTGATCCGAAAATTGCACAGCTTTCAAGTGCTGCGAATGGAGATTATTTTGATGCCATTTCTAAAGGGGTTTTCTGTGAGTTAGGAAAGGGTGCCGTTGATTTTTCACAGGTGAAAAACATCTTGGATCAACAGCATTACGAAGGCTGGATTGTGGTAGAACAAGACGTCTTGCCCGGTATGGGAGACCCAAAGGCATGTGCAGCATCGAATCGAAAATTTTTAAACTCAATCGGACTCTAATTATATGGCACTTAAAATCGCAATTGCAGGTCTAGGAAGAATCGGTCAGATACACCTGGAGAATTTATTGCAACTTAAAGAAGTGCAAGTGGTGGGGGCCACAGACCCCATTCAAGCTTCTTTAGAATTCGCAGAAAGTAGGGGGGTGAAGTGCTATCATTCTTTTGATTCACTTGTTGATGAAAGTGGTTGTGAGGCGGTTGTCATTTGTTCACCAACCGACACCCATGCTGACTACACCATACGTGCCGCCGAAAAAGGCAAACACATCTTCTGCGAGAAACCCCTTGATCTCACGCTAGACAAAGTAAATGAAGTCATAGCGGTCATTGAGCGCCATCAAACTAAGCTCATGCTAGGATTCAATCGTCGATTTGACAAAGAGTTCATGACCGTAAAAGAACAGGTCCTCAACGGTACTATCGGAGATTTGCATATTGTAAGAATAACAAGCAGAGATCCCAAGGCACCTCCAGCATCATACATTGCGCATTCGGGTGGTATTTTTCTTGACATGAGCATTCATGATTTCGATATGGCCCGATTCATTGTAGGCAAAGAAGTTGTTCAGGTATATGCTCAGGGTGCGGTTCGAATCGATCCCGAAATTGGTACGGCTGGAGACTTAGACACCGCTGTAATTCAGCTCACCTTCAGTGATCAAACCATCGTTGTCATCGATAATAGTCGTCAAGCAGTCTACGGCTACGATCAAAGACTCGAGGCTTTTGGATCTTCAGGAATGATCAGAGCTGAAAACAGGACGACAGATCGCCACGAGCTATTTACTGCGAAAGGTGTACAAAGTGCCTTACCCGAGTACTTCTTTCTTGAACGCTATGCCGAAGCCTACAAAACCGAAATGAAATCGTTTGTCGAACACTTAACTCAAGGCACTGCCATAAGCCCTAACGCTTATGACGGATTGGCCTCTTTAAAAATTGGCCTTGCGGCAAAACGTTCTATTGAAGAACAACGTCCGGTCCATTTAGATGAATTTAAGTCCTAATTATACCGCTAATGAAAACGATACAGCTCACCACCGCTCAGGCCATTGTTCGTTATCTCGGAGCTCAACACAGTGAACGTGACCAAAAAAGTCAACGCCTATTTGCGGGATGCTTTGGTATTCTTGGCCACGGCAATATCGCTGGAATGGGCCAAGCATTAGACCAAGAAAAGAAGCTTACCTACTATCAAAGTCGCAATGAACAGTCCATGGTACATGCAGCAGCAGCCTATGCGAAGGTCAGCAATCGTTTGAGTACCATCGCCTGTACTTCATCTATCGGACCTGGTGCAACTAACATGATCACGGCTGCCGCAGCAGCTACTATAAATCGATTACCCGTTTTAATATTACCTGGAGATTTATTCGCGAAACGACAGGTCGCACCCGTGTTGCAGCAACTAGAATCACCCTATTCACAAGACATTTCGGTTAACGACTGTTTTAAACCCATCTCAGCCTATTGGGACCGGATTAATCGTCCTGAACAATTACTGATGGCCTTGCCTGAAGCGATGCGAGTACTCACCTGCCCAGTTCAAACCGGTGCCGTAACCTTATCATTACCTCAAGATGTACAAGTAGAGGCGTTCGAATTTCCACTATCGTTCTTTGAAGATACACAATGGACCATTTCTCGACCTAGGCCTGATAGATCGCTTTTGGCAAAAGCCGTAGAGACTATAAAACATTCTGAGAAACCGCTCCTCATCCTCGGAGGTGGGGCGCATTACAGTGAGGCGCTTCAAGCCATCAGGGCGTTGGTAGATCAAACGGGAATTCCGGTTGCTGAGACTTTTGCAGGCAAAGGGGGGCTTCCTTATAACCACGAGAGCAATTTAGGGGCCCTAGGGGTGACCGGGACACCGGGAGCGAATCGAATTGCGCAAGAGGCCGATCTGATCATAGGCGTCGGAACACGGTACTCTGATTTTACTACCGCCTCTAAGTCCTTATTTCAAAACGAAAAGGTTCGCTTCCTAAACATCAATGTTGCACCATTTGACGCCGCCAAACATCATGGATTAATGCTAACAGGAGATGCGAAAGTAACGGTAGAAGAACTTCACGAAGCACTAACGAACTACCGAGTGTCTTCCTCTTATAGTTCCCAGGTAAAATCGCTTTGCAAAGCATGGGATGAAAAAGTGTCTGAGATCTATAACTACAGGCACCGTCCTCAATTGAGTCAAGGTGAAATCATAGGTGCCGTAAACGATTTAGCAACAGACGATGCTATTATGGTGGCAGCCGCCGGAAGTTTACCCGGAGATCTTCACAAATTATGGAGAACCAAAAACTCTAAAGGCTTTCATCTCGAATACGGCTATTCTTGTATGGGATATGAAATTGCCGGTGGTCTCGGTGCAAAAATGGCATGCCCAGATAAAGAGGTATTCGTGATGGTCGGAGACGCGAGTTACCTCATGCTTGCCCAAGAGATCGTAACCTCCGTACAAGAAGGGCTCAAATTGATCATCGTTCTAATAGACAACAACGGATACAAGAGTATTGGATCTCTTTCACGCAGTATTGGCAGTAATGGATTTGGGACTCGATTCTTGTTCAGAGACTCAAAATCAAGAGAAGTAGGGGGCGATCTAACCTCAGAAGCTTCATTTTTACCCGTGAATTTGGCAGAAAATGCGCGAAGTCTAGGAGCCCATGTGATAGAATGCACCGATTACGACTCATTAATTAAAGGAATAAAAGAAGCACAAGCCCATCCCAAAACGACGGTCATTTACACTACCTGTGACCGCTATCAAGGTGTCGAAGGGTATGGCTGGTGGGATGTGCCTATTGCTCAGGTGAGCACTTCGAATGAAGTAAATAAAGCGAGAGAGGCCAATAAACCTCACCAAGCTAATCAACGTTTTTATTACTAATTTAAAAGGATGCAAACCGCCCTCACCTTTATCGCTTTTACCGCATTTGTGGCCTTCTTTTCTTGGTACCGATTAAGAAAAGAATCTTTAAGCTCTCAAGAAGGTTATTTTTTAGGGGGGCGGAGTCTAAGCGGTTTAGTAATCGCGGGTTCAATGATTCTGACGAACATTTCGACAGAGCACCTGATTGGAATGAACGGATCATCGTACCGCAATGGGTTTGTCATTATTGGATGGGAAGTGACCTCGGCTCTTGCCCTGGTGGTGGCTGCACTATTCTTCGTTCCGAAGTACCTAAAAATGGGACTAACCACCATTCCAGAGTTTTTAGAATACCGATTTGATGCCACCACACGTACATTGGTTGCGGCGTTTCTTATGATTTCATTTGTGGTTACGCTTTTACCTATTGTTCTATACACAGGAGCGATCAATCTAGAAAGCATCTTCTCTGTTTCTGAGCGATTAGGCGTCTCACATGAAACAGGCCTGTGGATCACCGTTTTTGGGATCGGAATCATCGGCTCTGTTTATGCCATTTTTGGAGGGCTAAAGGCGGTAGCATTTTCAGATTCGATTAATGGAATAGGTTTATTGCTAGGTGGAACGGCTATTCCGCTCATTGCCCTCTATCAAATCGGAGACGGTCATATTCTAGAAGGACTTTCTGCGGTGATTGATCATGCCCCCGAAAAATTTAATGTGATTGGGAGCAAAGAATCCGTATTGCCTTTCGAGGTACTTTTCACCGGATTAATGATCAATCAATTGTATTTCTGGGGAATGAATCAAACCATCATTCAAAGAGCACTCGGAGCAAAAAACCTGAAAGAGGCACAAAAAGGATTACTATATACCGGGGTGCTAAAAATCCTTGTTCCAATTATCATCATTCTTCCAGGAGTTATAGGCTTTTACTATTATGGCGACGCCCTCTATGAAAACCAAGATTTAATTTATCCTGAACTCATTAAAAAATTGCTTCCAAGTAGCTTTGTAGGTGTCTTTGCGGCCATCATCATGGGTGCCGTATTAAGTACCTTCAACAGCGTGCTAAACAGCGCGGCTACCATATTTAGTTTAGACATTTATAAAAAACACCTCAATGCGTCTGCAAACGAGAAACAATTGGTGAAGGCAGGAAAATTAACCTCTACAATACTCGCACTTTTTGCTATGTTAGTTGCGCCTCTTGTAGTGAATGCTCCTGAGGGCTTGTATCAGCTTTTACAGCAATTAAACGGAATCTTTTTTATTCCGATTGCCTCAATAATGATCGCTGGGTTTTTTATACGTTCTATTACTGCAAAGGCGGCAAAAGTTGCATTGATTTTCGGACTGATTTTCTATATAGCCACCACCTTTATCTTTAAGGTCGACCTCCATTTTGTGCACCTTTGGGGAATTGAGTTTGTGCTCAATATGATCCTCATGTTTGCCGTATCACAGGGGTCTAAAACCCCACTTATTAAATTTCCCGAAACCAACATGCCTGTTCTTGATATGCGCCCATGGAGGCATACCAAGATCCTATCTTTCATTCTTTGCGCAGTCACTATAATTATCTATATCCTTTTAGGTCAGTTCTAAAAGAATGGGGCTAACAATACATCAGCGCGTTCCCAATGGCGTCGGTGATTGATAGGCTTGAAAAGGATAGCGGTCTGGAAGCACTAAGGTCCCCGTTGTAAAAATTAGAGATGAATCCGATCCCTTTTTAAAGGTCACTTCAATCAAAGATGCCGTATATCCCTCAGCACTTTCTGGTGCTTCAATAGCATATATTCCGTCATCATTTTTCGACAATATGGTCTTCTGCCAATTTTGTCCGACCTCCCAAATTCTAAAATCTCTTGCCTTTGGATTTGTAATAGACCACAGGGCGATCTCATAGTCTAATTGTTCATCTTCGATTAAAACTTCAAATCGATTAGAATCAATGCTCCACTCCCATTGTGGAATCGCTTGGTCATGGGCTAAGGCGTCAAAAAAAGAGAAGACATTTGAGGTATTGTAAGAACCGGCAAGCCCGTGATTGCCATTGGGTACGTATTGCAACTGCTTGTATCCCGGTAATTCGTCGAAATAGAACTTCCATGAATCGGTAACAAAAAATTCATCGATCGTTCCATTAACAATCAATTTAGGCATCTCAAAACGCTCTTTAAACTCAAAAGGCTCTACAAATTCAAGTAGCCTGTCAAATTCCTTTGAACCGATCCATTCCATGATTCCATAATTGACATAATCTTGAACGGCAGGTGACCAGTCTCCATAAACTCGGTAGTGATGCTTAAATGACTCCTCGAGATTAAGCAGATCAATTACTAATGGGGCCATCCCCATCACCCGATCATCAACTGCTGCAGTGGTCCAAGTTGTCCATCCTCTTTTCGAAGCACCCGAAATAAAGAACTCTTGCACCGGCAAACTACTCTTTGATGTTACCGCTTGAACCACATCCATCGCCCTTGAAACCGCCCTTGTCATTGGAAATCGAGCCAACCACTGGGCCTGATCATCGGTCGCACCACGGGTTAAAAACTGCTTCCATCCGTAGGCGATTAAATCATCTTCATAGCGGTCAATGGTATCGCTCGAACCAAAATGAACCGGTTGAAAAGGGATGTTACTCACATGAGCAATTACAGCTCTCGTTGAAATAGCCTTTTCTACATTGAGTGTATCAAGCTGCCAAACCTCATCTGCTGTGCTGCCCCCACCAATAAACAGCAATGCTTTATCGGTATCTATTTCATTCGGAACAGCAATGTCTACCCAATGCCACCATTCTGAAGGGGTCGTTTGTTCTTCAGCCATCCATTCTCCTGAAATCATTTTTGCCCTGTACACTTTAGCTTCCATGTATTCGAGAGAATCCACGACAGAAAAACTATAACCCGTATTGTTTTTGACATAGGCCTGTAATTGCTCAATCGGCTGCAGCGTAACAGGTTGTTCTGCAGAAGTACTGCAAGAATAGAGACCAATCAATGTAAGCGTGAACGCCAAGTACAATTTCTTCATCTATCATCTAATTTTGATGTAAATTACTTATTTTAAAAGACTTACAAATACTTCGCAATGGCATTTGTTCGGTATGCTGTCATCGTTATAATCTTTTTGTTTTGTTCGTGTAATCGAACTTCAGAAGGTAAACTAGAACTGCATTATATTATTCGATCTATCGATACGATTCAAGAAAGAATGAATGTCACCTTCGAGTTGATCAACCATTCTTCTACAGCTTTCGAAAACGCTTCATGGGAGCTTCATTGGAACCAAATGAAAGGCAGAGTTATTGCTTCGAGTTTACCCGACGGAATTCAATACAACCATATTAACGGAGACAATTACATGAAGTTGCAATTCGACAATCGCTGGGTTTTAAGACCTAAAGACACTATAATCTTTGAATTGCAGCAGCAAGGAGTTATGGATCGATTAGCGATGGGGCCCGTTGGCGTGTTTATAGCTCAAAATGACGTAACCCAAGATGTTGAAACTACGATCTTATGGCAAAAGGCGAGGGGGTTATCTGAATTAGAGATTCCAACCCTAGAGAATCATTTTGATCGCTTAGAAGGGATATTTCTTATGCCTAAGGATTCTATTCTTCCCCTTGTTCCACAGCCTCTTACTTTCTCAATTACTGAAAACAAACGACACACAGATACGCATTGGTCCATTGATCTTGATTCCAACTTAAAAACTTATAGCCCTCAATTGATTTCGCTAATGAACGATCTATTTGAGCAAGACCTAGATTTTGAAAGGAATAGACCGTCTAATTTTTTAATCCGCTACAATCCATCCCTCGTTAGTGAGGCCTATCGCCTTGATATTGCCCAAGAGTATATCACCCTTGAAAGTGCCTCATACCCAGGATTGGTATATGGCCTTCAATCACTGCATCAATTGATCGACAGCTCTGATCTTGAAGGTTCACTCTGGCCAATTGCACAGATCGAAGATGCCCCTCGCTTTGGTTATAGAGGATTTTTACTCGATATCGCAAGAAATTTCTACGGGTTGCCAAAGCTAAAGCAGATCGTCGACCTGATGAGTCGAATGAAGTTGAATCACTTAGACTTGAGATTGACAGATGATGAAGGATGGCGGCTTGAGATCGACGGGCTACCTGAGTTGACCTCGGTTTCCTCAAATAGAGGATATACTACAGATGAACGAGATCGACTAATTCCAATGTATGGTTCCGGAGCCACAGGTACGCCTCAAAGCAATGGCTACCTTACCGCATTAGAGTTCGAAGAACTTCTATCCTATGCACAAGTGAGAAATGTTCAAATCATACCTCAGATCAGTTTTCCTTCACATGCACGAGCAGCAGTAAAGGCGATGGAGAGTCGCTATTATCGCTATATGCAATTAAACGAACCGGAAAAGGCGAAAGAGTTTCTTCTCACCGATTTCGAAGACAAAAGCAACTACAGATCTGCTCAAAATTATAACGACAACATCGCCTGTATTTGCCTGGAAAGCGCTTACGCGTTTTATGAAAAAGTAATTTCTTCAGTAGAACAGAATTATAAAAATGCAGAGGTTCCGCTTCCTATATTTAGCATTGGTGCAGATGAAATTCCTTACGGAGCCTGGCAAGAATCCCCTATTTGCGCTAAGTATTTAGAAGAACAAGACCCGAGCATTTCTTCTATATCTTCACTCTACACGAGCAACTTAAAACGCCTGAAAAATCTTTTTGATGCACGAGGGATCACCATGGCAGGATGGGAAGATATTTTACTTGATCACTCTGAGAAAAGCCAAGGTGAAACACAATTAGCTACAGAAACTTTAGATTTTGAAGTGATCCCATATGTTTGGAATACCAGTTGGGGAGAAGGCCGAGAAGACATGATTTACAAAATGGCAAATGCAGGATTCACCCCTATAATGAGTAACTCATCGGCCTTTTATTTTGATATGACCGATGATAAAGACATCGAAAATTACGGACTAAACTGGTCCGGATATGTCGACTACTACGATGCGTGGGCGATTGATCCTTTGAATGTTTTTTCAAATCTGGCATTGACCGAGAAGCACGGTCTGTCATCATCATACATCGCAGAACGAGTTAGGCTTGACCCCGAAAAGCGGGCAAACTTTCTAGGTATACAAGGACAACTTTGGACTGAAACCGCATTCAATGAAGACATACTCGATGAACTGCTTATGCCTAACCTCATCGTATTTTCAGAAAGAGCATGGGCCTCGTCACCCGAATGGCATCAGGAAGCCGATGCAGTGATGCAAAAGGAATGGAGCTTGAGCGATTGGAATATCTTCAGTAACACATTAGGCCAGCGGTTGCTACCGTTAATAAGCCACTGGTATCCTACCCTTAACTATCACTTACCCAAACCAGGAGCAAAAATTATAGAAGGCAAATGGCAGGTACGCTCCCATTTTCCAGGATTAGAAGTACATTATAATTTTACTGATAAAGAACCAACCGTTACAGATCCGATCTATACATCTGCCATTGACTCAACCAATGCGCCACAGCTTCATCTGCGCGTATTTGCCCCTAACGGTCGCGGAGGAAGATCAATTCACACCAAATCTCATTCGTCTTACTGAACCATGCCCTACCCATATCACACTGCAGTCAATCATCTTCTAGACGCCATTGTTCAATCAAATGAAAAGGCCATAGCACTAGCCATTGATTGGTTTACTGAAACCTTAACTACGGATCGCTTGATTCATACCTTTGGCACAGGCCATTCACACATGATCGGATTAGAGCTCTTCGTTAGAGCTGGCGGACTTGCCAATGTGAACGCCATGCTCGATTCTACTGTAATGACCTCTGAAGGAGCTCGAAGGTCAGCCGAGATCGAACGGATCAGTGGTTTTTCAAAAGTGATCTGGGATCAGCATCAGATAGCTAAAGAAGATCTATTTGTAATCATCTCCAATTCTGGACGCAACGCTATGCCTATAGAAATGGCCCAATTAGCTAAAGAAAACGGAAACAAGGTCATCGCGATCACCTCGCTTACTCAATCTAAAACGTTTCCTTCTAGAATTGCGAATCAACCCAAGTTGTATGAGATTGCCGATCTCGTTTTAGATAACAATGTGCCAACCGGTGACGGATTATTGAACATAGGAGCAGACCTAACAGGCGCAGCTTCTACGATTGCAGGCTGTTTTCTGGTCAATCTGATCGCCACCGAGGCGATGAAAAAAGCGCATTCACAAGGAGTTCAACTGCCGATATTCTACAGTCAGAATGTAGACGGATTCAGCAATGAAGCACTCTATGAGCGCTTCAACGGAAGAATTAAACACCTTTAACGAAGTTCGCTAATCTTCTTTTTTAATATTGGAATCTGCACCGGTGCCATGCTCAGTGCAGATACACCCATATCAATAAATTTTTCAGTGTAGTTTGTATCGGCAGCAAACTCTCCACAGATACTAACTGACTTTCCAACGGCTTTGGCCTGACGCGAAAAATTATCAATGAGTTCAATTAATGTAGGTTTAGCGTCTTCAAAATAGACAGAGAGTTGACCATTCAAGCGATCTGCAGCCATTAAAAACTGTGCCAAATCATTGGTCCCAAAAGAAAAGAAGTCCGCTAAGTCAATAAATTCAAGGGGGCGTAAAGCGACATTAGGAATCTCAACCATAATGCCTATTGGAGGCATTTCTAGTTCTAAATGATCTTGATTGTGAAAATCCTCTAGTTCTTTTTTAATCAGCTGTTTAATTTCAATGCAATCGTTCTTTGATGCAATCATTGGACATAAAATTCGTATTGAATACTGTTGTGAAAGTCTCAATAAAGCTCTTATCTGAGGCTTAAGCAATGACTCATAATTTCTAACCCCTAATCGTAAGGCACGTATGCCCATCGCTGGATTTTCTTCTTTTGGGAGCTCCATAAAACCCAATGGTTTGTCTGATCCGAAATCCAATAAGCGAATGGTATGAGTTACTCCAGAAAAAGAGCTTAACATTGACTCATATAGCGTATAATGGTCCTCTTCCGATAGAGGTTTTTGTTGCTGAAGAAAAGCTAACTCTGTTCTAAAAAGTCCAATGCCTTCAGCCCCATTTTCCTTTGCCTGTTCTACTTCTAAAAGGCTCCCAACATTTGCTTCAATGGATAAGGTGCGACCAGATCTTGTGTGGGCCTTGGCCTGGGCCCGGCTTTTGACTATCTCCCAATGAATACCTTTCTCTTTAATTTGGGCTTTTGTAACTTGAATAAGTTCTGTGGATGGGTTTATGATGAACCGATTACCATCTGAATCAAGAATAGAAATTGAGCCATTGGCAATTTTCATTACATTATTCTCGACTCCTATAAGCAGTGGTATTCCCATTGCCTTTGCGAGAATAGCGGTATGATCAGTAAGTCCCCCTTCAACCAATACAATTCCGGCTAAGTTTTCTTGTTTAATGGTAGACAATTGTTGCGTACTGAGATGATGCGCAACAAGAATGACTTGCTCATCCCAATTCTCAGTACTTTGCTCTAGCCCGAGACCAATACGAATAACTAACTCTGCTAGCATTCTTATGTCATCAGCTCTCGCGCTTAAGTAAGGATCATCTAGGGCAAGGAGTGAGAGGGCATATTGCTCAGAGACCTT